>JAGOUK010000054.1 GCA_018061225.1 Candidatus Omnitrophota bacterium
CAGCATAGAATGTGTTCGCCATGTCGATCGGATACCGGTCGAAGATCTGCTCCATATTGGGGCCGAGATATAGGCCGGACGGGTGCTTGTACAGGAGTTCCGCCTTGAAGAAGTGTTCCGGAAAGGACGGCAGCTGGTTGTCGTTGAAGACGGGGTCGCCGTCGAACCTGAAGTCGCTCAGGTTGTAGAGCGTCCTCAGGACCAGCGAATCGCTCTGACCCGCTCCGCCGCTCACCGCGACCTTGTCCAGCAGGACCGCCCCGGCTCCGAGTTCGACACCCTGGTGGACTGTCTCGGACGGCGCGTTGATCGTTCCCAGCGCCGTTCCAGCGGCGTTATTGAGCGATAAGAGCTCGTTATCGATCACGGACCTGTACCAAGTGACATCCCAGTTGAAGCGGTCGGCGGATCCGCGCGAACCGATCTCAAAGGTGTCGCTCACCTGGCCCTTGTTGGGCCGGAAGTCCCCGGTCGGGGTGCTCATCTCGGAGAACGAGGGCGGTTCATAACTCCGGTTGTAATTGCCGAACAGCTGGACCTCCGGAGTGACGTCGAACAGCAGGCCCGCCTTGGGATTCGCCGCGCGGTAGACCTTCTTGCCGGAATCGTCCCCGTTCACAAAGTAGTAGTCCTGCATATCCCGGGTCGAGTGCAGAAGCTGAAGGCCAGCGACCACGGCCCATCGATCGGCAAAATAGAACCGGTCCTCAGCGTACAGCGTGCCGTTGACCGCCGTGTTGTCGTTCTCTCCCACGCGGCCGGCGGGCGTTCCGCCGACGCTGGTATACCGGTCGTCATCCACGGTGCCGATCGCTCCGCTCAAGCCAATGACGAACTCATTCTCCCGGCCCCATAACTCACCCTCATTGACGTAACGGATCTCCGCGCCCCGGTCATCCGTGTCCTGGTCTATAACCTGGAAGATCGGATGATGGAGGTCGAACATTGACCAATAACCGATGAGCTCCAGCCGCCCGTCGTCCTGACGGAGCGTGGTCTTGACGGCCGCGCGCAAATACTCGAAGTCACGTTTGTAATTGAGTGTCAGGTTGGCGGCATTGGCCTGCTCAGGATCGGCGTTCATCTGCGCCTTCGTCAGCCCGCCGGCGAGCTTAGACTTCGCGTTGACGTAGGTGAAGTACACGCGCGTTTCGGCGCTGTCCGTCCAGCGGTAGCCCGTGTTCGTATACACGGAATAGTTATCCTGATCCGTGTGGACGCGGAACCCGTCCTGCTTAAACTGGCTGACCGAGCCGTAAATATCCCACGGGCCGGAAACATTTCCGAAGCTCATCTGAGAACGGATGTAGCCGAAGCTGCCGCCTTCAAAACGTGTCTGGAACGGATCCGCCGTATGCCCCGTCGGCGAGACAAAGTTAATGGCGCCGCCCAGCGTTGCCGCGCCGTATCGGAGCGCGTTGCCGCCGCGGAATACTTCCGTATAATCCACCGCCAGTGGCTCGATGCGCTGCGCTTCGCCTCCGCCGTCCGCGTTGTTGAGGGGAATCCCGTCCTGCAGCAGCAAAATACCCCTCAAATGAAACGTCCTCTGAAGTCCGGATCCGCGGATGGAAATCCGCGATTCGAGCGACGAGGTGTCACGCTGTTGCACATGCAGCCCCGGCACCCAGCCCAAAATGTCCTGCGGGGTCGAAGCGCGTCCCGTCGCGTAGTCCGCCTTATCAACAACGGCAACGCCTCCGGGTACTTTTTGCATCGCCTCCTTCGCTGCGGCCGCGCCGGGCACCGTCAGCGATCTCTCGGCCGCGTCGGCCGCTTCCGCCGAATCGGCCGTGACGACCACTTCCGGAAGTGACACCGCGCTCCCCTGAGCCCAAGCGGGCGCGGCAGCCGTCCATAACAGGGTCAAAAATACAGTAAGCTCGAATATTTTTTTCATCGTTATTCCAATTTATTGAATGTATAGACACGCGAGCTCCGGGCCCGGAAGGCCTTTGGAGGACACGAGATCAAAATGGTTGCCGGTTTAAAGCGGGAAGGAGGTCAGCGCTTGGGGACGGGGTCGGGAAGAAAAATCGGCGGCTGTCGGAACGCGGGAGGATCCTTTTCGAACAGGAAGGGCTGCGGCCGAAGATCGGCCTGCATCACGGCCTCCGATGCGGCATCCATCCCGCCGGCTGATCCCGGGGCGGATGGAGCACGCTCGTCGCCGGTCTGCGCCGTGAAGGACATGCCGGCGGAGGACGTTTTGGAGAGTGTTGTAGAGGGGGTGAATTGCGTGGAACACATGTGATAAGCGCGGTTGCCGCCGCACGCGGTGGTTTCCTGGGAGGGCGCAATGAACGCTCCCAGCGGCTGTATCCACATGAAGAATCCCAAAAAGGTAAAGACGGCGGCTAATTTCATTCGCGAATTATATCACGCGGTCAATCACGAGCGACGCTTCCTCAGACTTGAGCCAAAAGCACGATTCAAACCAAAGCCTGGCCGCTGCGTGACATTCATCCGAACCCGAATTAAAATACGCTTCATGTCCCCGATTAAAAAAAATCCCAGCCTCATTCCCGTCCTGGCCGTTCTCCTTGGCCTGACGATCGTAGGCGGCCTCATGCTGCACCGCATCATTCAAATGGGTTATTTGGAAAAAGGCGGCTCCCTGCCCGTTTATGGCGAGATGCCGAGTTTCACGCTGACCGAACGCAGCGGCCAAACATTTGGTTTGGCGAATCTCAAAGGCCGGGTATGGGTGGCGAACATCATCTTCACCCGCTGCGGAGGCCCCTGCCCGTTCATGAGCGCACGGGCCAAGCAGCTGAGCGATAAATTTGAGAGCGCGGTTGTCGTTTCGTTCACCAGCGACCCGGACTACGACACTCCGGAGGTCCTCCGGAAGTATGCTGACCGCTATAAGGCTGACGCCAAACGGTGGCTATTTTTGACCGGTCCCATGGAGGACATTAACCGAATCTCGGAAGGTCTGATGTTCGGCCGGATGGGTCAGCCTGATATGCATAGCACGCGATTCACACTCATCGACTCCAAGTCACGTATCCGCGGTACTTACGATTCAAATAATCCCGAAGCCCTGGCCCGACTCGACCAGGATCTTCGGGCACTGCTCTAATCCGTTCTACTTCGCCGCTCCCAAAAACCCGGTCAAGGCCTTCAAAAAAGTTTCCACTTCCTTCGGCGATTTGAGGCAGTAGCTGGCGTGCGATGTTCTGGGGCGGCCGATCCGAATGCTGAGGCCGGATTTGCCGATGACCCTAAACATGTCTTCATCCGTCTCGTCATCCCCCAACACTATCGTGTAAGTGTGCGGGAGCCGGTCTTTGATCATCCGAACCGCGTCGCCTTTGCCCCAATTGAGCTTCGGCCGTATTTCCCAGATTTTTTTGCCCTTCCGCCAAATCACCGGGTCCAGCCGGTGAGCCTCGCGGCATTCATGGATCACCGCGTTAAAAGCACGGCGGCGCGCGGGAGGAAGATTCCGAAAATGAATGCTGATGGTCAGACGCTTATCCTCGACGATAACGTCCGCAAAGACGCCCAAAACCTTGTGGAGTTTTTGGGCCAGGATCGGCAGGTATTGCGCCTGGTGAAGCGCTTTTTGGAGTCTGACGGAAGCGGTCAATTTAAAACCGCTGGATTGCATGCCGTGATTCCCGACATAAATCACTCCCGTCATCGCCACCCGCGACTTGACGTCTTGAAGCCCGCGCCCGCTAATGATCACAATCTGGCACAGGCTCTTGAGCCGGTTTAAGATGCGCCGCACGCTTCCGGGGAGTTTGGCGGCGCCGGGATGTTTCACGATCGGCGCCAAGGTACCGTCGAAGTCCAAGAATAGAAGCAGCCGCCCGCGCCGTCTGCCGGACCCGAGGATACGCGACCAGTCTTTATCTAATAAGGTCTTCACGCGGGACGAATCTGGGCCAGATCACTCACAATATCGCCCGCCCAGCGGTAGATATTGCGGTCTTTCACGCCATCGCGCAGCCGCTTCATCCGCGTCTCTTGTTCCGCTTCGGGCATCTCAAGCGCCGTATGGATGGCTTCGGCAGTCTGTTCCACGTCATAAGGATTGATGATCAACGCGTCGGTCAGGTCACGCGCGGCGCCCGTGAACTGACTGAGAATCAGGCTTCCGCGCAGGTCGGCACGCGACGCGACATACTCCTTGGCGACCAGATTCATCCCGTCATGAAGGGATGTGACCATGCATAAATCCGCGGCTCGGTAGAACGGTTGAATCTCCTTGTGACTGTGATGCTTTTTGAGAAACAAAATCGGCTTCCAACGGGCGGTCTTAAAGCGCGCGTTGATGCGCTCCTCCTCCGCCGTCACTTCCAGCAAGAACTCGGCGTACTTGGGCACATCGCCGCGGCTCGGCGCTCCGAGTTCCACAAAAGTAAACCGGCCCTGGTATTCCTTGTGCTGGTCCAAGAAGTACTCGATCGCCCTAAACCGCTCCAAAATACCCTTGGTGTAATCCAACCGGTCCACTCCGACTCCCAAGAGTTCCGCCTCAATGCCGTACGGCTTGAGCAGCGCGCGACGGTCGATCGGCATCGGAACCGGAGCGTTGGGAGCATCGCCCGTGAAGTTGATGCTGATCGGGAACGGCTTCACCCAGGTCGTGTGCCCTTCCCGGTGCACCGTAAAATGCTCATAATCGATCCGGGATTCAAGGTAGCGATCCACCGTCTCCAGGAAGTTGTTGCAATGAAACTGAGTGTGAAACCCGATAACATCCGCGCCAAGCATCCCCTCGAGCAGTTCGCGGCGCCAGGGACAGATCCCGAACGACTCCGGATTGGGCCATGGAATATGCCAAAAAATGGACACGCGC
Organism: Candidatus Omnitrophota bacterium; assembly: GCA_018061225.1. Classification (GTDB taxonomy): domain Bacteria; phylum Omnitrophota; class Gorgyraeia; order 2-02-FULL-51-18; family JAGOUK01; genus JAGOUK01. The sequence goes on from JAGOUK010000054.1 coordinate 4,814, forward strand.
GCGTCGGGCCGCCTGTCCTTGATATATCTGGGAAGAAGCGCGAAGTGGTAATCCTGGACAAGGATACACGGGTCCACGTGATCTTCCGTCTCTTGGACGACCGCGTCAGCAAATCGCTGATTTACTTTCTGATATTGGATCCAATCCTGCGGCCGGAACACCGGCCGAGTGTGGGCGATGTGACACAACGGCCATAATCCTTCATTGGAAAATCCCAGATAAAACCCGTTATTTTCCTGCTGCGTCAACCACACCCGGCGAAGCTGATACATCGGCTCTTCCGGCGGCACCCGAAGCCGTCCCATGGAGTCGGACATTTCGCGGTCGGCATTTCCGGAGCCTTGCGCAACCCAGGTTCCGCCGCAGGCCTTGAGCACCGGCTCAAGCGCCGTCACCAGCCCGCTGGCCGGCACAATGCATTCGATCTGTCCGCCTTTTTTGAGATGCATATACGGCTCTCGGTTGGCCACGACAAAGATCGAGCGGTCCTGGAGTTTGCTCACCACCCACTCTTTGAGCCGCTCCGGCGTCCACAACGATTCGGATTCTTGACGCAGTTTGGCCTCGCGCTCGGCGGCCAGTCGGGCCATTTCCAGACTCTTGGCCAATTTGGAGATCTCTTGCGCCAGAGGACCGAGCACCGCGCGGTCGCCGCTGACGAGCTTGCCGACATTCTCCCCGCGCCGAACCCGGCGTATCCAATCCGTCGTCCGCTTGATTGGCGCCATCACCCCCAAATAAATCATCAGCAGCGTCGTCAGCGTCACTAAAAAGGCCTGCGCCAACGCTCTCCAAAACCCGTCGATCCAAATACGATTGACCCGCTCTTCGATGTAGGTTCGGTCGTGAAAAAGCGTCAGAACGTATTTGACGTTTTCCTCGGTCGGCAAGGGTACTGAGTAGGTGTGAAGGCGTTTGCGATCCAGCGTCACGAACGCGCCGTGCTCTTCATGAAGCCGCTCGACTGTTTGAATGCTGGAAGACATGGTCTGCGGTTCGGCCTCGAGAGGTGCCTTAAGAGCTTCCGAAGCAACGAGAAAAGTCCCATTTGAGTCGTATACGGCGGCCCCAACCATCCTCTCACGGTTCGAAAATTTGTTTAAGATTCTCGCGGCCGAATCCGTAGATTGTTTTTCGAGCAGCGGGCTTAACGATTCCCCGAGAACTTCAGCGATTAGGCTGGACCGGCGTTCTAGATCAGTCGCAAGGCGTTCGCGCTCACCGTTCGCCCGCCAGAACGCAAACACCGAGGCCACCAGCGCAATAATGAGGATAAGCGGAAAAATAATTTTGAAAGCGATGCGCATCATGCTTCTCCTATCTCGGATCCGGATCATGTCCGGCATCCGTTGTGGGGCCCCAGCGGTAATCCGTCTCTAGGAGCAAGGCGGATTGAATGAAGGCCATGTGCGAATAGCCCTGCGGAAAGTTTCCCGTCTGCCTGCCTGTTTCCGGTTCCAAGCCTTCCGACATCAAGCCCAGATAATTAACCGAACCTACCGCGCGGTTAAACATCTCCCGGGCTTCCTCGCGTCGGCCCGTAAGATGCAGCGCGTTGACCATCCAAAACGTGCAAATCAGGAAGGCGTTTTCGGGCTTCCCGAAGTCATCGTCGGCGGTGTAGCGCATGGCAAAACCATTTTTGACAAGTTCCCGGTAACAAAAGTCCACTGTCTTCACCATGCGCGGGTCATCCTTCGGCAAGAACCCGTAATGAAGCATCTGAAGAACGGCAGCGTCGGCATTCATGGAGCCATAGGACATCGTGAAGGCCTGAACCTTTTCGTTCCACCCCTTGGTGAGAATGTCTTCCTTGATCTTCGCCGCGAGTTTGAAGCAATCATCCGCGTAGCTTTGTTTGTCGATGATGCGGGCAATACGGCCGGCGCGGTCCATCGCGACCCAGTTCATCAGTTTGGAAAAAACATGGTGCTGCACCCCGCCCCGGTATTCCCAGATACCGTTGTCCGGTTGTTCCCAGACTTTTTTGGACGCGTTCACCAGCGACCGCACCGCGGTCCAAAGCTCCTGATCGAAGTCGAATCTACGGTCCGCGTGAAGTTCGAAGTAAGTGAAGATCGCGTCGAGCAGCTCGCCATACAGATCATTCTGCGTCTGAAGATACGCCTCGTTGCCGATGCGAACCGGCCTGGAGTCCGCGTATCCGTCCAGATGATCCAGCGTTTTTTCCGTAAGAATTTTGTCCCCGTGAATTCCGTACATGACGGCGACACCGTCATTCTTGAGCAGCATCCGGTTGAGGATGAATCGCATGTAACGGGAAGATGAATGGACATGTCCCAACCGCGCGTACAATTCCACGATCATCGACGCGTCACGGCTCCAGCAGTAGCGGTAATCCCAGTTGCGGGGCCCGCCCATTGTCTCCGGTAGAGAGGTTGTCGGAGCGGCGATCACCGCACCGGTCCGCTCGTACATCAAGAGCTTCAGCACGATCAGTGAACGGACGATCAGATTGCGGTACTTATCCGGCACCTTGGTCCGATACGTCCATCCGAGCCAATAACTCTTGGTGCGCTCAAATTCCACATAGATGCGGTCGGCGTGGACCGGCTGAATTTTTTCGTGATACGAAAGGATGAGATACGCGGAGGTCGGCAATGTGATCTCGCGGGACTCAAGGATGTCGGCATACTTCAAGTCAGTATAGAGGTAGAAGCTGTGATACTCCCCGTCCACGGAAAGGTATTTGAGAAAATCGCCATGGTCCTCGACGCGGGTTTGGCTCAGGCCGTAATTGGGCCGGACATCGAGCCGGACGCGGATCCTGGGCTGACCTGAGATCACGCGAAGACTGCGCTGGATCTCGGCGGGACAATAGAGGTGATCCGCATCACGCTGGAAGCGCGGCATGTAGTCGTACATGTCAAAAACGCCGTCTTTGGTCTCGACGCGCGTCCGGAGAATGGGGG
>JAGOUK010000055.1 GCA_018061225.1 Candidatus Omnitrophota bacterium
CTCCTCACGGTGTTTGATATAGGAAGCTTTTTCGGCCATTTCGATATCGCCGCGCATCGTCTCAGCCTCGATCCGGGTCAAAAGACCCTTCTGGGCGAGCTTTTCGATGAGCATGTCGACTTCCGACGCGCTTGCGGGACCTGCGGCAATCGCCAATCCCAATATTGAGGCCAACATCGACAATCCCATCAGGGCCGCCCATGTCCAGCCGGTCTTCACTCTCTGCATCACGAACCTCCGGTTATTTGATGAACAATCTATTTTGAGCAGATTGCTGTTGTGGGGCGTTTGAAGCGCCATATCTACTTCACACAGTGTAAGAAACATCTGTCTGAACCAATGCATAACCGTGTAAAGACTGTGTAAAGGAAAAAGGGCCCGCGGAGCGGGATCGGGCGTTAGGAAGGAAGGGGCAACGTGAAGGAAAAAACGGATCCGAGGCCGGGGCCGGGGCTTATGGCCGAGACCGTGCCGCCATGCTGCTCGATGATGTGCTTGACGATCGACAGACCGAGTCCGGTCCCGCCCAATTCACGCGAGCGGGCTGGGTCGACCCGGTAGAAACGTTCAAATATCCGGCCCAGCGCCTCTTGCGGAATCCCCGCCCCGGTGTCGGTGACCTCAAACCGGATGCGGTCTGATTCTTTAAAGGAATGAATGCCGATGTTTCCGCCCTGCGGCGTAAACTTGACCGCGTTCTCCAGTAGATTCACCCAGACTTGCTCCAGCTGATCCGAGTCACCCATCACCGTGCACATTCCGGCAGATACGGAATTATCAACACGAATTTCTTTTGCGACGATGGCCGTCTGCAGGGCGGTGAGCGCCCGCGCGGCCGGCGCGGCCGGGTCCATAGGCTCGCGCTTCGACAGGCCGCCGCCCTGCTCAATGCTCGACAGATCGAGAAGGTCATGGATCAGCCGCGAAAGACGCTTGGCATCCTCATCCATCATTTGAAGGAATCGCTTTGCGTGCTCCGGCTTCTGCCACGCTCCGGCCAACAGCGTCTCAATAAATCCCTGAAGCGAAGTGAGCGGTGTCTTGAGTTCGTGTGAAACATTCGCGACAAACTCCCGCCGCAGATTTTCAAGGCGGTGAAGTTCCGTCACGTCATGAAAGACCAGCGCTGCTTGCCGCTCACCCGAAGCGATTTGGTACGGAGCGGCGCTCACCATTAAATGCCTATCAGGGGATCCAAAGAATCGAATCTCCTTTGAGATGGTTTTGCCTCCGGCCAAGGCCAAGCCGACCAACGCCTCCAGCTCCGCATTCCTGACCGTCTCAAGCAGACTTTTGCCGATCGAGCGGGTTTCGGAGAGGCCGAGCATCACCGCGGCGGCCGGATTTATCAGGAGGATGGATCGGTTCTGAGCGATCACCAAAAGTCCTTCGCTCATACTGCGCAGCATCGCGTCGAGCTTGGTTTTTTCTCGCTCCAGGTCGAGGACGCGGCTTTCGAGATCGCGGGCCATGCCGCTCACCCGCTGATCAATCTGAAAAAACTCATCGGACGCCTGAGCCGGATGCCCCGAGGCGCTGACGGGCCCTGAGAGGCGGTCGATCTTTTTTTGGAATCTCGCGCCTAATACGGCGGACACGGCCGCGGCCGTTCCGCCAAACACACCGGCCAAAAGGAGAAGACGTCCGCGCGTTCCTTCGGGCGCGCCTTGCGCCACCACGTCATATGCCATATGCATCGCCGCAAAAATAAAAAATACCGCCGCCGCGCCCATACGGTGATAGGGGTTCTTTAAGCAGCGTCTCCAGGGATGCTTTGGATCGTTCAAAGTCTCACTCGGCGTCGAGCCGGTATCCTTCATTCTTGATCGTGATGATGCGGTCGGCCTCATCTTTGAGTTTTTTTCTCAGCTGGCCGATATGCATGTCCACGGTGCGCGTCTCGATCTGCTCGGCGGCCGTGTAACCCCAGACCCTGTCCAAAAGCTGATCGCGCGACAAAAGACGTCCGCGCGCCTCGAGCAGAATCCGCAGAAGTTTGAATTCTTTATGGGTGAGATCAACGGATTTGCCTTTGATCGTGACCTCGTGCTTTTCACAGTCCATTTCGAGCGCGCCGGCCTTGAGCTGATTGGACGGCTCAGTCTGCGCGCCGACTCTTCTAAACAGAGCTTTGACGCGCGCGGCCAGCTCGCGGGTGCTAAAAGGCTTGGTAACATAATCATCCGCGCCCAATTCGAGACCCAGCACCTTGTCCGATTCCTGAGATCTGGCGGTGAGCATCAGCACCGGCGTATTCGCGATCTTAGAATTTGCGCGAATAGCTTTGAGAATATCCGTTCCGCTCACTCCGGGAAGCATCACATCCAGCACGATAAGGTCCGGCTTCTCACGGCTTGCGGTCTCAAGACCACGGTCGCCCGTTGACGCGCAAAGGACGCGATATCCCTCTTCCTCAAGGTTGAAGCGTAAAAGTTCCTGAATATTTTTTTCGTCTTCGATGACGAGTATGGTTTTCTTGCTCATAGGCACTCAATCTACACAACAGCCATGTGAAAGACTAGTAATTTTTAAGTAAAGCCGCTCCTTGATGCCTCCTCCGAGAACCCACACTCCTACCTTTGACAGACGCTCTTTGCCTATTGTAACAGCAACCCATCAATTGAGTTAGTCGATACATTATTAAGATTATGGATACTTTAGTGCTTTAGTTATGATACGTAACTTATTGTGTATCTGAATGTTATGATATTGCCAATCTATTTGGTGATTTGACAAATGAAAATCGATTGTATACTCGACCCTAGACCAGCCAAATGGTTGGCTGATCCGGTTCCGCGAGGAACCGAACCCACCGAGGAGGTGAGTTCTCATGAAGCGCGACTTATTTATGGGCATACTGGTTGGAGCGATCCTAGGCCTGGTGTTTACACCGACCCTGACGCCTTACCTGCCCTTCATCGTAATCCTGACGGTCCTGTTGGCTGTGAAGGTTATCCACTAACACACCGACTTGCGCCCAAGCACCCCCGCAATAATCCTTGCGGGGGTGCCCCTTTTTTGTTAATATCTCACCTATGTTTGATATATTCTCTAATCCACGCGAAAAGTTCTACTTCTGGATCGGCCTCGGCATCGGTCTTTTGACCATCGCCATCGTCCGCTCCTACCTCCAGGCATAAAAAAAGCGCCGTGTTTCCACGGCGCTTTAAGTTTTGTATTTTAAAAAATAATTAGGCTGGGTTTGATGATTCGGGCTGAGAAGAAATCATCTCAAGCCATTTCCGACGCTCGGACATAAATTGCGCGCGAAGCGCTTTAACCTCTTCTGACTTGGCTTTGAGAATCCCGCTGTTTTCTTCTGCCCAATTGGCGCACATGCGGCGATACTCTCCCGCCTTTGCTTCCCATTGTTGAAGCGTTTCCCGCAGTCGGGCATAGAATTCGTCGAGCTGCTTCGCCGCCAGCGCCAACTGCGGGTGCTGCTGCAGCTTAGCGATGCGCTGGACCGCGAGTTCTTTTTCAACGAGAGTTCGCGCGGCCAAAATCTGCGATTCTTCGGTGCGCTTGATGTTGGTCGTCAGGCCGACAAAGCTCAAGAGCTTAACCGTCCACTTAGTCGGATCCCAGTGATACCAACGGATGCCGTTACGATAGTCGGAAGGAAAACGATGGTGAAAGCTGTGATACCCTTCGCCATGCGTGACGACCGCGCAGAGGAAGGAATCACGCGCCGTGCATCCCAGATCATAAGTCTGCTTACCGAGCGTATGAGCGACAGAGTTGATGCAGAACACGCATTGATGGATGACAAAAAGTCTCGCGCATACTCCGAGAAAAACCGTTCCCCAGAAACTTCCAAACGCGATGCCCAGTGCCAGCGGAAATATCATGCCGGCCGTGACAGACCAGACCGTGTAGTACTTGTGCTGATTCGCGATCCAAGGATCGGAGCTTAAGTCCTTGGCGTTGCCGTAATCCTGCTTGGGCCGTTCAAAAATAAACCAACCCATATGCGCGTGCCAGAACCCTTGCTTGATGTTATAGGGATCCTTGGGCGTGTCCACAAAACGGTGGTGATCACGGTGCTCGGAAGACCAGTTGAGCACCGAACCTTCCCAGGCCGCGGCACCAAAAAATAGACAAAGATATTTGATAAAAGATGGGACCTGGAACGCCTTGTGGGCAAAAAGACGATGATGGCCGAAGGTGGTGGCCATCATGGTGGCCAGCGCCATGACGACTGCAATGATCCAGTCACCGGGGGTCAGATCATGCTTCCAAAGGTACAAAGGAAGACCCACCACCGCTAAGATAGTTGTCGATCCAAAAAAACCTACGTTCTTCCAGTCGTACTCCTGCTTAACGGGGTGGGTATTCATTTAATTATCGCTCCAAGTTTAATTAGAAACGACGAGGGCCGCGGTCTCCGCCGCCGCCAAAGCCGCCGCGATCACCGCGATCGCCGCCAAAGTCGCGACGGGGTCCGCGATCACCGCGGGGGCCGCCTTCGGTCTTGGGCTTGGCAAAATCAACGGTCAGATTGCGTTCCATGAAGGGCTGGCCATGAGCCGAGTCCTTGGCCTTCTGAGCCGCTTCTTCGGTCGCCATTTCGACGAACGCGAAGCCGCGGGAACGACCGGTATAAGAATCGCGGACTACGTTGACGCTCGCAACGTCGCCGTATTGGACGAAATGATCGCGCACTTGGTTGTCATCCGCCTGGAAAGACAAGTTGCCGACATACAGTTTGCTATTCATGATGTAACCGTAACCTCACTAGAATGAAAAAAACCGCCTTAAGCGTTTCGTGTTATCGAAGTTGTCGCTTAAAACGGCCTCTCTCGGATGGACACTACTTGCGAGTTGACTGACAAGTGCGCAAGACTCACTTACTAACATCAAGAGTGTATCCGGCAACTGAGGTGAAGTCAATACAACATATTTACATTAATATACTATTCCCTATAATTCCTTATACTTTCCTTGCTGACCGTCGCTTTAAAGTTCCTAGTAAACAGCCTCGGTCTGGCGCTCTCCGGTGCGGATTCGGATCAATTCTTCGATCGGAATGATCGCGATTTTGCCGTCCCCAATCTCGCCTTTGCGGCAGACCCGGATCACCGTCTGAACAATGTTATCGACTTGCTCTTCGGTGGCATAGATCTCCACCTTAACCTTTGGCAGCACCAGATAGCTCTCGGGCCGAGTGGTTTGCTTGCCGAATCCTCGGACCTCGGTGATGGTCATTCCACCGACACCCGTTTGGATCAGCTGATTACGCAGTTCCTCGAGCCGCTCATGCCGAATAATGCATTCTATCTTTTTCATAGCCTAACCATTGGCCTCCTGTGTTGTTTGAACAACACAAGCTTACCTGATGGAGGTTTCCAAAATATTACGGGGAGCTTAAGAAAGTGAGGCTTCTTTGAGCGAAGGGAGTGTCTTTCGGACGCTATCAAGCAGTTTGAGGTCCAAATTGGCGTAGAGAATAGCCTCACCCGCGGCCGGTCCCTTCGCAAGGATACGGCCCCAGGGGTCCAGAATCAGGCTAGTTCCATGGCTCAATACCCCCTGCGACCCAACCCCGGACTGGCCCGGCGCGATCACGAAGCACTGATTTTCGATCGCGCGGGCGCGCAGCAACGGCTCCCAGTGTTCCTGTCCGGTCTGACGGGTGAAGTTAGAAGGAACAAAAAGGATTTGAGCGCCCCGAAGGGCATAGCCTCGATAGAGTTCCGGGAATCTGAGGTCATAACAGATCGACAGCCCGCATTGAATCCCCGGCTTTGTCAGGGATGCTTCGGTCAAAACGGGTTTTTTTCCTCTTAAAAAATAGTCTGACTCACGAATTTTTTTTGCCTTCCCCGCGTCACGGTGAGGCGGCAGATCCACGTCAAACAAATGCATTTTGCGGTACGCGGCCAGTATTTTTCCTGAGGGGCCGAAGAAGCAGGACGTATTGAGCATCTTGCGGCTTCCCTTCACCGCTTCGGCAAAGCTGCCGGCCAACAAAAAAATCCCGTGCCTCGCGGCGGCGTCGCTCATCGCGGACATGGACGGGCCGTTCATGGGCTCCGCGATTTTTTGAAGTTGGCGGTCCGTTCCCCGGAATAAAAAGTTTTCCGGCAGAGCGATCAGCCGCGCGCCCCCGGCGGCGGCGCGGGCAATTAACTTCAGCGCGCGAACGAGATTTTTTTTCTTATCTGCGGAGGCGGAGAGCTGTACGGCGGCAGCGCGGATCAGGCTCAGGACGCGTTTCCTGCGGCTTGAACGTAAACGCTGTTGAGATTTTCGAGAACGGTGGTGACTTCGGGGTGTTGGGGTCCGTATTCGCGGATCAGGATATCCAGCGAGTGCCGGTAAGCCTTTTGCGCTTCTTCAACATGACCCGACCGCGCGTACACCAGCCCCAGGTTGTTGTAGATGGAAGAGAGCTGCCAGAAGTGAATTCCATGCTCTTCTTCCAGCGCGCGGATGATCGAAAAGTAACACTCGGCCGCGTTGTCATAATCTTTCATCCCCTCGTAAATATCGGCAAGATGATAGTAGCTCGAAACGATGCCGGCATCCGCAGGGCCTTTTTGGGCTGAGAGGATGCGGATGATGTTTTGAAAAAGCTCGATCGCCCTCGTGTCGCCTGAGGCCTTATACACCTCGGCCAATCCGCCCATCGCCATCGTGATGCGCGGATCGTCACGGCCGTATAAATTTCTAAGCACTTCGTATCCCGTGCGAAAAAGCTCCTCCGCTTCCGGAACGCGCTGCAGCCCGAGATACAGCGATGCGGCCTGAACCATGGTGTTGGCCGTGTCGGCATCGTTGAGGCCCTTGGTTTTTTTGTAGAGCTCGATGGCCCGGTCAAAAAAGATCTGCGCCTGAAACACATTGCCGCGGGCGGCCTGAATCTGAGCGATCGCGCGGATCGACTTGGCGGCGCGTTCGTCCTCGGGCCCGTATTCTTTTTCCGCGGTGCTCAGGGCGAGTTCGGCGGCGGCAAGCGCCTGATCGTATTTGGATGCGGCGGCATACTCCTGCGCCTGGGAATAAGCTTGTGACCAGGCATCGGTTGGCGCTGCGGGTGCAGCGGGTGCAGCGGGCGCGGGAGAGGCCGTCTCCGACTGAGACTTGGCCTGAGCAGGAACGGACTTGTCGGCGGACTTGGCCGACTTGCCAAACGACCAGGCTTCCGCGCTGTCAGAGGTCAAAACGCAAGCCACGCCGATTCCGGCGGCCAGAATGACCGCTGTGATGACGAGGGAGCGGATGCGTGGGTCGTGATCGGGGGTGAATCTCAAAGTGAACTCATTTTACACCAAATGCCGCTACAAAATCATTCGCGCGTCCACGACATGACAGCCCTGCCCGGCCGAATGAACCATGACAGGATTCAGATCGATCTCTTGAATATCCTGCAGATCGCAGGACAGCTGAGACAAGCGCGATAAGACTTCGACCAAGCTGTCGATATCGGCGGGCGCCTCCCCGCGAACACCCTTAAGGATCGGAAAGGTCTTAATGGACTCGATCATGCGCCGGGCGGACAATTCCCGGAGCGGTGCGAGCCGGAATGTCACATCCTTGAATATCTCGACATAAGTCCCGCCGAGACCAAACATGAGCAGCGGCCCGAATGCCGCGTCGCGCTTCATGCCCATGATGACTTCGCGGCCGGGCGCCGACATTTTTTGCAGCCACAGCGAGTCGATCTTGG
>JAGOUK010000056.1 GCA_018061225.1 Candidatus Omnitrophota bacterium
AACAGCCGTATCATTTCTGCCAACAAGCGACGAATATGCTCGTCACGCTCGCCAAGCTGTTGTATCAAAAAATGTTTTTCGCCGTTAGCGGCTTCGGTCTGCCGCTTGGAGTCTGCAAGGTCAAGCTGGCTCTGCGCGAGCTGATTGGCAACGGACTTTAGGCGAATCTCGGCCTGATGACGGATGCGCTTTTCGTATTTCCAGGCAAAACCAGCAGATAGAACGAGTACGATGGGGAGTAGACGGGCAATCATCAAGTAGGAGGAGCGGTTCCAAAATGACATGCTTTTTTATACCATCCTTAGAGGTTAAAGGTCAATCATCTTTTTACAATACTGACTGTACCTATTCATTTTTTTTAATAGGCAAATCCTGATTGATCTGCGCCGGCTCATGAGAAAACAGAATATCTTTTGAATAATCCGTAACAAATCCGACCACCGAACCGGGAGTCACTGTGAGGGTGTGTGTTCCACCGGGAACATGTTCAAACAAGTAATAGCCCTCCGCGTCCGCTTCGGCTCTTAGACTTCCCAGCCGTACTCTTGCCCCCGCAACCCCTGATTCGTTTTTATCCATGAAGTTATTTCCATTCAAGTCCTCAAACACCTGCCCGCTCACCGTCCGCTCCGCCATCACCGCAAAGTCCATCCTAAACTGCACACCTTCACTCAACTCAAATTCGCGCCGCATCGCGCCGACCGGCAAATATCCGATCGGCAGTGATCTCAAATCCATTTGAATCTGATGAGATCCGGTCATCAGATCATCGTATCTAAACCGTCCTGTATTTTCTGTCACGCGCTGCGACTTGCCGTCCAGTATCACCTTGACCGCGCCCACTCCTTGATCGCCCGGATCAAATTTGCCGTTGCCGTTCAGATCATTGAAGATAAGCCCCATCACTGAAGACCGGACAACCAAACCAAAGTCCACGGACTTCACCGCGTCTTCCAGCGCCAGGTCGCGGCGAAGCGAGCCGGTCACCGTGTGCCCGTAGGGAATCTTGTTGGGGTCCAGGATCAGCGTCGCCCGCTTGCCGCCGACCGACGCGGTCTCGTATTTGCCGGCATCATCGGTCATGACTTCGGTCCCCGCCACGCGGATGATCTGTCCGGGCACCCCGACCTCATCCGGCTGCCGCATGCCGTCACCGTTCCGGTCCAGATACACCGTGCCAAAGAACTTTGCCTGCGATTCCCACCGAACTTGCGTGTCGTAAAGGTAGCGCACTCCCGTCACGATCTCGGCTTCGGACCGCGCTTCATTCACACGGTTTTCTCCGCGCATGGCCGAATAACGCGCGTCGAGGAACAGCTCGATATTCTCGATGGCATACGTCACCGACCCCTGGATCTCCGCCCGATCTTCGCCGATCATGTAGCTCCGCTGGGCTTCCGTCTCTTCCTCATCCGTGTAGCGGAAAGAAAAATCGGTGCTGATCGGGGTGTCCCCCACACGGGCCCTGCGCGTCAGCGCGTAGACCATGGATCTCGGGTGAGAGACGCGGTGATCGAAGGTTTCTTCCAACAGGCTGATGTTTTGACTGTAAGAAAATAAGAAGTCGTACACAAGAGGCGTTTGGAATCCCAACGTCAAGGTGTCACGCCTGAAGTTGGACTCCGGATTGGTCAGGCTTTCCGAATTGTCGCTGAGCAGCCGAGAAAAAAGCGAAATCTGGCGGCCGGCAAACGAAACCCCCTGCGTGTAAGTGATCGCCTGACTTTGATCACGGTAGGGAGAAATCGTCGCCGTCTCCTCGTAATCCTTAAGGTCTATTTGAAAATTCGAAAGCGCTCCTACCCGCCAGCGAAAGTTCATGTCCTGACGGGTGTTGTACCGCGCGTATTCCCCTGGCGCAAAAAACTGGCGGTCCCGGTAAATATCGACCGCGTAACGCGCGTCCAAATCCTCGGTGATCGACCACAGGGCGTCCAAATTAAGCCCCTGCTCTCCCTGTCCTCCAGGATTGCCCACCACGGTGAAGAACTTTTTGGAGGTGTCTCGATATTCGGATTTGAAGTTGAGTTTGGGATATTTCCAGACACCCGCGATGCGGTGCGAAAAGTGCGCGCTATCAAAGCCCGACCGGGTGGTCACATCAAAATGATCGGTGATGTTATAGGTTTGATCCAGCTCATACGCGTGTTCGTTGAGATCATCCGCGCGTGATTGACCGTTGGCGTGGACATACCCAAACCGGTAGTTGGCAGCCGGATTCATTTGCCAATCCACGAAGCCTCCTCCGGCGAAAGAGTCCAATGTCGTCTCCCCTCCTGCCGTGCCGGCGGAGCCCAGCGAGCCAAGAATACTGGTGAGTTCCCGCCCGTAGAACGCAGTGTAGCTAAAGGGCTGCCGCTCTGGCCGATGCTCCCACTGGACGCCCCGAAATCTAAATTGCGGCAAGATAAGCATCTGCGACCTGAAGTTAGTGTCCGCGATGCTCAAATCAGCGTCCTTGACGGACCCATAATGAAAATCACTGATCTTCGCCGAGATCTGAGTCAGCTCCGGCTTGTTGGCAAACTCGCGGATCTCCGCGCTCCCCTCAAGCTGACCGACCGGCAGATCCCCGGTCACGCCAAATCCCTGGCTGTACGCGAGCGAGGTCTGGCCGATATCCCTAAATCCGTTACCCTGATAAAATTGCGACCGATTGTTCGTGTACTCGATCTTAAAACTTTCCCCGCGTTCGATTTGCTCCTCTTTCCGTTTGATGTATTGAGCGATCGACTTCTGCGGGATCACGCGGATTTGAAACGTGACGCGTCCTTCAGAATCCCAGACATGCACCACCGTCGTGCCCACGGCCGCGCCTTTGATCTGAAGCGCGCTCGGGTTCACCAAAAAAAACTCCAGCTTATCTTCAGCGGATGCCAGATAACGCTGAATGCCGCGGGATTCGAGCGTCGCAACTTGGCCCAGCTCCAAGTCTAACGCGCGGGACACGCCGCGAAGGTCCGCCAGCGAGACCGACACAGGGTCCGGCACACGGACCACGACGTCTTCATTGTCACTCTCTGAGGGCTCAAAATATTTGGCGGTCGGACCAGCCGACTTCAGCCTGGTTCCTTCCAAAAATCCAGCCTGCTTTTCCTGCGCCTCGTCCTGCCCGCCGCCGGCAAATCGGTCATTCCAAACTTGATCCATTTTAAAAAATCGCGCAGAAGGGTCAGCGGAGACGGGCGGCGCCGCAAGAAAAATAACGGACAGCAGGAGCAGCGCCGAAATGAACGGCGGGGGGAAAGGGCGTCTTATGTCACGATAGGAAGGGGTCACTCGATAGAAATCTTTTTTTCCTCAACCAGCAACTCACCATCACCCAAGTCAAAGGTGAACACTCCGTCATAGGTCCCGGGGGCGAGGCGGCCGGGCCATTCGGTTTCTTGCGAAGTCGTCGATCCTTCGCGGGAATAGATCGGGTTGAGTTTGCCGCGCGCCTTGGCGGCTCCCTCTGCGTCGATCAGCATGAATTCCCCCTCCACCGTCAGCGACGTGTTGCCGGTATTTTTAAAAACGGGCCGAATCACCGAAGGACGATTGCCCTTTCCGGGCGTAAACTCGAGCAGTTCAATTTTGCCCTCATGACGGACCGTGCCGGCGATATCGACGTAAAACAGTGAGCCGATGCGGCCGGCCACCGAAACGCTCGCGCCTTCTTCATTCTGCCCGACTCCAAGGGATGTTTCAAAAAACATGATCGAGTATCTTGTCCCGCCGTCCACGGCCGACGGCACAGCGATGGTGTAATCAACCGTCTGCTTACCAAATGGCTCGATCACCAAAAGACTTGGGTTATAAGTGATCCATGGAGAAGCGGTGTTCGGAAGCGTTCCCGCCGGAAAAAAATCCTTGTCGCCGTTGCCCGAATCTAAATATTCCCAATCTTCCGTGTACACCTTGACCGTAACAGTGCCGTCTGTTGGATTCGATATATGGATTTGACCGGCTTTGGTTTCACCCGGAGTCATCTCCAGGCGCACGCGCGCTTCATCAATGCGGATGGTTGTTGCCGCCGCAGGAGCCGCGGCAAAGAGAGAAGCGACGGCGACCGCTAGTACAAAATATCTCATAGTTTCCAGTCTCCTTGGTTGTGCTTATTTTATCAAATTTAATCAAAAATAAATGAAGAAGCGCCTCCTGGGCTTATTCCCAGAAGGCGCTTCGCACAACCCCCAGAGGCCGTGATGGCCTGTACCTAGCCTCCGGCCGTCCATACGGCCCTCGGCATACTTTTTATGAACTAAGAGCCATGGTGTACACCAGTGAGCTCGAGTAGCTGCCAGAAGCCTGATCCAGCAGGATGGGCTGCCAACCGGTGAACGGAGCAGTTACCCCGCCGCCGCTGATCCCATAAACGAGCTGAATGAAGGCTCCGGTGCCAGTAGCGTTGGATGTATAGATGGTCTGATTGCTCATTTTTGCATTCTGTCCGCCTGCCGTGAAGCTGTCGCCACTGATGTCCGAACCATTTGACCGGGCTGATACCACTGTCATGACCGTGGCATCGGGGAGCGTCGTCGTTCCATTAGAGAGCGCGGGCATATTGGCTTTGATCGTGTAGGGCCGGCTGGATGTGTTCGCCGACAGATAGACCGTGTACGCATCGGCGCCGTACATCACACTATTCGTCGTATCCCGGAGCAGTTCCCCAAACGCCATGGTTGTTCCAAGATTGGATCCGGTTGGGTTGCCGCTGCCATCCAGCTTGAAGATCTGCATGGATAGATCAAGAACGGAATCAATGCTAGCTGAGACGGTGACAGTCTGTGTCGTTGCGGCCATGGCCGGAACAGAAACTGCCAGAGCCAAAGCGAGTGCGGTGATGACCTTTTTCATAATGACCTCCGTTTATCGTTTAACCTGGCTTTCATATTCGCTTAAATTGCGTATAAAAAAAACCGGGCTGCCTTACCTGTTATTGGTCTTGGCAACCCGGCTGACCTTAAACATTTTAAGGTTCCTGAGGCTTTGCGTCCCACCCTTACGGATGGTTTGCCTTTTCACTCCCCGTATTCGCCTTTAAAGAACTCGGTTCCGAATGAACGGGGCGAATATCCTGACTGAAGTATACACAATGACTCTGACCTTTTCAAGGTCTATATGCTATGTTTTTATTATCTATTTGCTAAACGTCTTACTATTAGGTCAGAACAATCTGAAACGTAATCGACGAAGAGTAGCTCCCGCCCGACTGATCAAATGGGACAAAACCCGTTGCGCCCGTAGCCGCGTCATTCGTAATCGCATAGGTGAAGGCCACCGGTACGTAGGAGCCGGCGGGTTCACTTTGGTAAATGATTTTATTGGTGCCGATGAAGGACCCTGCAGTGCCGATAGTCGCGCCCGCGGGATAAGCGGCTCCGTTCTTATCTGTCGGCCATGGTGTCACCATGCATGCTCCCGCCGGAATGGTTTGATTACCGTTTGTCAGAATATTCGCGCTCTGTGTCAGGCGGTAAGGGCGGCTGGAAGAATTGGGATGCAGGTACACATCAAAATAGAATTCCCCTCTCATCGGACCGTTGGCAGAGTCTGATTTTAAAGTGCCAAAGTTCATGGAAGTGGCGCCCCAGTTTGTCACCACACCGTCTTTGAATTCTCGTATCTCAACACCCAGCTCCAAGACCGATTGGACGGTGGCCGTGAAGGGAACGGTCACGGAACCGGCCGCGTGAGCGGAAACGGCCAAAAGAATCAGAGCAGCGGCCATCGGGAGGCTGATGAGTGATTTTTTCATGGGCCGCTTCCTTTCATTAAAAAAACCGGGCTGCCTTACCTGCTGGTTTGGCGGCCCGGCTGACCTTAATGACTTAAGGTTCCTGAAGCTTTGCGTCCCACCCTTACGGATGGTTTGCCTTTTTCATCCCAAAATAAATCTTAGAATCGATCCGGCTCTCCGACGAGATGACCTATTGGAAATGTACATGACGATCGGGGACATTTCAATGGGGAATAAAAAAATAGCCCCGTCGTGACCGGGGATGGGCGGGGCAAATTACGAGACGGGCGAGAGGGAATAGGTGGTTTCGGACGAGTACTGGCCTCCGCTGGAGTCCCTGGGAAGTGTGAGCGTGTAATCAATCAGGAACTCATCCGAAGTCCCGGAAGTATCCGATGTGTAGACAACCGTG
Organism: Candidatus Omnitrophota bacterium; assembly: GCA_018061225.1. Taxonomy (GTDB): domain Bacteria; phylum Omnitrophota; class Gorgyraeia; order 2-02-FULL-51-18; family JAGOUK01; genus JAGOUK01. The sequence goes on from JAGOUK010000056.1 coordinate 6,135, forward strand.
TCCCCTTCCAAAACGGACACCGGACTCATAATCGCCATTTTGCCAGTCTCAGATCCGCTCATCACCGCGGTGAAGTTATCCGGAGGCAGCATCTTGCCCGCTTCATTGGTAAAAAGTCTCGAGAACCTTTGCACCACCTGATAGCGCTGCCCCGTGTTGTTGTGCGCGCTGATTTTGACGCGCCGGCTCTGCGTGTCCCCTTCGTTCTTAAACTTGCCAAAGTTCAAACCGCCCGCCGAATCATAATCCACTTCCAAAAAGTACAGCGTCTCGATTTCCAGCTCCAAGGGCACAGTAACCGGGGGCGCGTAATCAGCCGATGCGTCCGATTCTACAAAGAACTCAAGCGTCGACCGGTATCTGCCGGCACTCTCGGACAGAAGGTCATCGCTTCGGTATTCCACCGCAAATTGAGCCGCGGAACCCGCGTCATCGGATTCATAAAGAAGCGTTTTGGCGGTGGAAAGGGGCTGCTCCTGAACGACCGCCTGACCTTGATCCGCCCTGGAAGCGGCGGCAAGCACCTTATCTCCATCCAGAGGGCTGCCCATCTCGTTTTGGATACGGTCCGTGAGGCGCTGATAGATGCGATACCGTCCTCCGAGACCCGCGCCGACTCGGACCTGCAGCGTACCGTCTCCCGCCGTCCGGCTGCGGGTGATCCGCCCCAGATTGAGTGAAGATCCGCCGTTGACGTTTTTGACATCCAAATAAAAGTCCGGCCGCACTTCCGCTTGCACCTGAAGCACTGCCGTGACCGTCGAAGCGCCTCCGTCCACAGCGGTTAATTGATAAATCAGTTCCGTCCGATAGGTCCCCGCGGCATCTGATGCTTGAGGTTCAAAAGCAAAAACTAGATTGAAGTTCTCCGCGGTCCCCGACGCGTCTGAATCATAGACCACGGTTTGTCCCGGTGTGAGAGGGGTTGGAAACACGAGGCCAAGCCTGCCGTTGACCGAGCTCGAGCTAAACACCCGAACGGAGTCCCTGGCGAGCGTCTGCCCCCGCTCATTGGTGAACGGGCTCATCTGCTGCTGGATGATGCGGTATCGACGCCCCTCATCGTTAGCGATGGTCACGGTGACTTCTTCGTTCCGTGACGACACACCCGGTTTGGCGGGTGTAAACCTCACGTCACGGCCGCCCCGGTCCGGAAGGACTGAAAAATCAAATTGAGCCTGTGCCGCTGGCGCGACACCGGCAATCAAGGCCGTGAAGACCGTCAAAGAGATGATGAACTTCATAGACACAACCTTACCCTGTAAAAGGCTCGCTTGCAAGGTGGAGGGTTTAGAACTCTCCGTCGAGACTCAGGCGGAACAGGTGCTCAGTGTCGACGGTGGGAAGCGAAAAGGTCGTGACCGAGTAGGCGGAGACCGGCAGCGCATCAGAGCCCTCGTAGAAGGTCTGACCAAATACGCCGTATTCCATCGTCAACACCGCGTTCGAATTGATGCGGTAGCGGAGGCGGGTGTAAAAGTTGTGATTGTCTTCAAATTCAAGCGTGGTGAAGTTGGTCGCGATCAACTTGGG
>JAGOUK010000057.1 GCA_018061225.1 Candidatus Omnitrophota bacterium
CCCCCCGACAAGCCAACACCGCCGCCCTAGCCATCCACTTCTCTTCAGACTTCAAGTTCATAATTTTTCTCCGCAAGGATTCGACCGTATCGCCCTCGACTCACCCCGTCCCGCGCAGTCAGCCCAACACCGACCGCGCCGGAGCAGGCAGATGCTGTCTGCTGAGGACTTTTTGTCCGACGAAGCGTCCTCGCTGAGGAGGACAAAGGAGCCGGCGGGCGTAACCTTAGGCCGCCCGCCGGCGGCTCCGTCCGAAGCAGACAGTATCTGCCTGCTTCGGCGCAGCCGAAGGTGGGAGATTACTGCTTGTCGGCCGGGGCGTGCTTTTTGGCGATTTGGTCGAGGACGCCGTTCACGAAGCGGGAGCTCTCTTTGTCGCCGAATTTTTTGGCCAGCTCGATCCCCTCGTTGATCGCCACGCGCGCGGGAGTATCGGCCGAATAAACCATTTCGGCCACGCCCAATCTCAAAATATTGCGGTCGACCACGGCCATGCGTTTCATGTCCCAATGCTCAGCGCAAGACTCGATGATTTTGTCGATCTCGGCGCGGTTCTTGCGAACCAGGCCAACCAGCTCCCCGGCAAATTTCTTCACTTCCGCGTCGATCGGACCAGCTTCGCGGCTTTCGTCGAGCTGTCTCCAGAAGTCGAGGATCTGATCGTCGTTCAAGTCCGCGGTGATCTCGACCTGATAAAGAAGTTGGATGGCGTATTCGCGGCTATGGGATCTTTTTCTCATAAAATTCTTTCTGACGCTTTGCGGTTAAATTTTTTCTAAATCTTCTTGAGCAAATTGACCATTTCGATCGCGGCGCGCGCGCAGTCGCGGCCTTTGTTGCCGACTTTGCCGCCGGCGCGGTCGATCGCTTGCTTCATGTCATTCGCCGAAACCACTCCGTGGATCACGGGGATGTCAGACTCAAGCGACGCCTGCATCGCGCCGCGGGCGGATTCATCGACAACATGGTCAAAGTGACGGGTCTCGCCCTTGATGACCATGCCGAGCGTGATGACCGCGTCCGCGCGGCGCTTGGCAAGAATGCGTTTGACGACCAGCGGAAGCTCAAAGGAACCCGGCACGTAATACACGTCGATCGAAGCGGGTTTGACGCCGTGGCGCGTGAGCGTGTCGATCGCGCCGTCCAGCAGCTTCTCCGTAAAATATTCATTAAACTGCGCGACGATGATCGCGAAGCGGGCCTTGGACGCGGTCAAGGCGCCGCGGCGGCGATTGACCTTGGCCGGCGCGGCGGAAGACCTGGATCTTTGATTTTTTTTAACAGATGCCATGGAAGTCAGTCCTTTTTGGTCTTGCGGGGTTTGCCGGCGCGGACTTTGGAAGCACCATCGGCAACCAGGTTTAAGTGATGGCCCATCTTGCTGCGCTTTGTTTCAAGGTAGCGGGCGTTGTGCGCGTTGGGCTCCATCTCGAGAGCTTCGCGACCGACGACTTCCAGACCATATCCGCTTAAGCCCACGATTTTTTTGGGATTGTTCGTCAGTAGACGGATTTTTTTGATCCCCAGATCAGCAAGGATCTGAGCGCCGACACCGTATTGACGGAGGTCGGGCTTGAAGCCGAGCGCGAGATTGGCCTGCACGGTGTCGAGTCCGGTGTCCTGCAGCGCGTAAGTCTTAAGCTTGTTGAGGAGGCCGATGCCCCGTCCCTCCTGTCTCATATAAAGAACAACGCCGCAGGGCTCCTGCGCGATGCGCTTCATCGCCGCGTCGAGCTGCGGGCCGCAATCGCAGCGCATCGAACCGAGCACATCGCCGGTCAGGCATTCCGAATGCACGCGCACCAGCACTTCCTTGTGCTTTTCGGGCTCGCCTTTGACCAGCGCGATGTGCAGATCTTTATCGACCGTGGACTCGTAGGCGATCAGCTTGAAGGAGCCGTAGCGGTTGGTCATCTGCGTGCGCACAGCCGCCGAGACAAGGTTCTCATTGCGGCGGCGGTATTCGATGAGGTCGCGGATGGTGCAGATCTTGAGTTTGTGCTTCTTCGCAAATTTAATGAGATCGGCCAAGCGCGCCATGGTGCCGTTTGGGTTCATGATCTCGCAGATCACGCCCGCGGCGCGGCAGCCCGATAAACGAGCCAAATCCACAGCGGCTTCGGTGTGCCCCGCGCGGACCAGCACGCCGCCTTCTTTGGCTCTCAATGGAAAAACATGTCCGGGCCTGACGAAGTCCGCGCCCGAAGACTTAGGGTTGGCCAAAAGATGGAATGTCTTCGCGCGGTCGCTGGCAGAAATGCCCGTCGTGACGCCGTGTTTGGCATCGATCGAGACTGTCCACGCGGTCTTAAAATTGTCGCCGGACTGCCCCACCATCGGATGAATGTCGAGCTGATCCAGGCGCTTCGACTCCATCGGCGCGCAGAGAATGCCGCGGCCATGCAGCGCCATGAAGTTGATCTTGGCGGGCGTCGCGTGTTCGGCGGCCATCACGAGGTCGCCCTCGTTTTCGCGGTCCTCATCATCCATGACGATGACCATGCGGCCGTTTTTAATATCTTTGAGGATATCCTCGATCGAATTTAGTTTCATAAGGGTCAATAGTATACCTTAAGGAGGGTCAGGCCGTGCGGGGCGGCGGTTCGACCGGCCTTGAGCCTGTTCTTGAGCCGGAGCAGCCTCGGGATATCGGATACTGGCCTCATGCCCTTGCCGATCTCGATCAGCGTGCCGATCATGATGCGAACCTGATGCTGCAGGAAGCCTTCTCCGATGATGTCGCAGGTCACGCGGTCGCCGCTGCGCCGTATGGCCAGTTTTCGGATAACGCGCCGGCGGTCCCTGGCATCATCTGAGGCGGATGAAAACGATGTGAAGTCATGCCTTCCGACAAAAAATCCTGCCGCTTCCCGCATCCGGTCTACGTCCAGACTCGGGTGAACCCAGATGCAGGTATCCTTGTCAAAAACGGGTTTGGATCGGCTCGCGTGAATGAGGTAGCGGTAATGCTTGGCCTTGGCGCCAAAACGCGCGTTAAACCCAGGGCGGGCGAACGCGAGGGACCGAACCACGACATCTTCGGGTAAATGATAATTGAGGGCGACTTGAAGGCGTTCTGCCGTTAATGGCGCGGCGGGGGCATGTATATTCCGCGCACCTTTGTGCCGGCGGGCCGGTTGTCCTGCGGGAAAATCAAATTGAATCACTTGGCCCTGGGCGTGAACACCCGTATCCGTGCGGGAGGCGGCGATCAGCTGGGGTCGATGCCCCGTGACCTTAAAAAGCGCCTCTTCAAACACCGCTTGAACCGTCCGCTCCCCCTGCCGCTGAATCTGCCACCCGCTAAATCCCGCGCCATGATAAGCGACAATCGCTTTAACGGAACGCGACCTGGTAGAGGATGGGGTTTGCATGCAGGATGCTCAAAAAACTCCGGATGCAAGGGGCGAACGCGCGCCGCGTGGTACTCCCACGCAAGCGCGTGAGCAACGCCGCAGACGGGGCTTTTTCAGCGGCCTGCCCCAATGAGCTTTTCGGCGATTTGCACCGCGTTGAGCGCGGCGCCTTTGCGGATCTGGTCGCCCGATACAAAAAGGCCGAGCGTTTTTTTCGAAAAAAGATCCTGACGGATGCGGCCGACGAGCACATCGTCCTGATGCGCCGAGTCGACCGGCATCGGAAAGTAATTGGCCTTCGGCTTATCGACCACTTTGACGCCGGGCGCCTTGCTCAAGATCTGACGCGCGCGGTCAGGCGTGATGGCCTTTTCGAACTTGGCGTAAATGGCTTCAGAGTGAGCGCGAAGTACGGGCACGCGCACGCACGTAACCTGGACCTTGATGTCCTTGTCACCGAGGATTTTGTGCGTCTCCTTGACCATTTTCATCTCTTCTTCGTTGTAGCCTTCGGGGCCGACGGAACTGTTGTGGCTGAAGACATTGAAGGCGATCTGATGCATGAAGATCTTCTTAGTCGGCTTCTTGCCGGCTAGGATCTCGCCCGCCTGCACCCGAAGCTCTTCCATCGCCTGCGCGCCCGCGCCGGACGCGGCCTGATACGTCGCGACGTTGAAGCGCGTGAGCTTCCCGGCCTTGTGCAGCGGGTACAGCGCCATGAGCGCGACAATGGTCGAACAATTGGGGTTGGCGATAATGCCTTTCTTGCCGCAGTCGCGGATGGCTTGCGGATTGATCTCCGGGATCACCAGCGGCACGTCGGGATCCATGCGGAAGGCCGAGGTGTTATCGATCATCACCGCGCCGGCTTTGCGAACGGCCGGGGCATACTTCTTGGAGAGCGAACCGCCCGCGGAGGCCAGAACGATGTCGATGCCTTCAAAGGAGTTCTCATCCAGCACGCGAACCGTGTACGTCTTGCCGCGAAAGCGGATCTTTTTGCCCGCGGAACGCTCCGAGGCCAGGAAGCGAATCTCAGCGATCGGAAACTTACGCTCTTCGAGGATCTCCCGCATTTCGACGCCGACGGCGCCGGTGGCACCCATGATGGCAACGTTATAAGCGGGTTTTTTCTTGAACTTCATTGGATCAGTTTTCCTTTAAAAAAATTAGAGGCCTTTGACGACGAGATCGCCGACTTGGGAAGTCGAATATCCCATTTTGCCGGCGCTCTGGCTCTTGAGCTGTGTGCAGACATGCATGACGGATTTTTCAATCGCCTGCGCCGAGGCGGTCTCACCCACTTCTTCAAGCAGCATGCCGCCCGCGGCGATCGCGGCCAGCGGGTTGATAACGCCAAGACCTGTGTACTTGGGAGCGGAACCGCCGATGGGCTCAAACATCGACACGCCTTCGGGGTGGATATTGCCGCCCGCCGCGATGCCCATACCACCCTGGATCATGGCGCCCAGGTCCGTGATGATGTCGCCAAACATATTATCGGTCACAATGACGTCAAACCACTCGGGGTTCTTCACCATCCACATGCAGGTCGCGTCGACATGCGCGTAATCGGTAGTGACGTCCGTGTATTCCTTGGCCACTTCCTGAAACACGCGCCACCAGAGGTCATGCGCGTAGGTCAAAACGTTGGTCTTGGCGCAGAGCGTGAGCTTCTTGCGCTTGTTGCGCTTGCGGGTGAACTCGAAGGCATAACGGATGCAGCGCTCGACGCCCTTGCGGGTGTTGCGGCTGACCTGCAGCGCGATCTCGTCGGGCGTTCCCTTTTTAATAAACTCGCCCTCGCCGACATAAAGACCTTCGGTGTTTTCGCGGACAACGACAAAGTCGATGTCATTGGGACCCTTGTCCTTGAGCGGCGTGTCGACGCCGGGGTAGAGCTTGACCGGGCGAAGGTTGATGTACTGGTCGAGGCCAAAGCGGGTCTTGAGCAGAATGCCGCGCTCGAGGATGCCGGGCGCCACATTCGGATGACCGATGGCGCCGAGCAGGATCGCGTCGTACTTCTTCAAGTCCTGGACTTCCTGGTCGGAGATGGTCTGCTGCGTCTTGAGATAACGCTCGCCGCCGTAATCAAGCATCGTGTAGTTGAGCTTGAAGCCATTCTTCTGCGACATGGCGTTCATAACCTTCATGGCCTCAGCGGTCACTTCGGGGCCGGTGCCGTCTCCGCCGATCACGGCGATGTTGTAATTACGGGAAGTGTTCTTGTTTTTCATGGTGTCCTTAGCGTTGTTTTGCTGTGTGATTTTTTTTGAGAAAATTTTATTCGATCAGACCTTGGGTCGGGCTCGACGCGTTCGCGTACCGCTGCTTGGGCATGCGGCCCGCTTCAAAAGCCATGCGGCCCGCTTCGACGGCAAGCTTCATCGCGCGCGCCATCCTCACGGGGTCTTTCGCGGCGGCAATACCGGTGTTCATGAGCAATCCGTCCACGCCAAGTTCCATCGCGATCGCCGCGTCAGAAGCGGTGCCGACTCCCGCATCCACGATGACAGGCACTTTAACCGCTTCGCGCACGAACTCAACATTCACGCGGTTCAGAATCCCCTGACCGGAGCCGATAGGCGAAGCCAACGGCATCACGCACGCGGCGCCCGCGTCTTCGAGCCGCTTGGCCATCACCGGATCATCCGTGAAATACGGCATCACGGTGAAACCTTCCTTAACAAGAATCTTGCAGGCTTCGAGCGTACCGAGATTGTCCGGCATCAGCGTCTTGGCGTCGCCGATAACTTCGAGCTTGATGAGCTCGGTGCCGCAGGCTGCGCGGGCCAGACGGGCGGTGCGGATCGCGTCTTCGGCGGTGTAGCAGCCGGCCGTGTTCGGCAGCAGAATGTATTTCTTAAGATCGATCGCATCGAGCAGCGTCGGTTCTTTGGAATCCAGGTTAACCCGGCGGATCGCAACGGTGACCATCGACGTCCCAGAAGCTTCAAGTGCCTGCTTCATGACGTCAAACGACGAGTACTTCCCCGTCCCTACGATGAGGCGGGAGGACAGCGTGTATTTGCCGATCTGAAGCGAGTTGGAGCGGGTTGTTTGGGTTGTCATAAGTCTTAAAAAATGAACGGCAATTATACCGCAGATGAGGGAGGATTCAAGAAGCAGGCGGTTTGAGGGGATCAGGCGGCGATGCGGGCTGCGCTGAGAGCCGTCTGCAGGACCTGTATCCAGGCGGAGAGGCGAGCCCCAAGTGATCGGGCTTTAGCGGAATATTTTTGTCGGGTCTCGGGGTCGGCCTCGCCGATGAGAACAGCATAGGCGGTGTCCGCGTTCCAGCCGAGCCCGACTCCTGAGCCGTCCCCGTCCGCATTGGCCAGAATGGTCCAGGCAGAGCCTACCTTTGGGAGGTCGCCGGTGCTGAGAAGTTCTGAGGGAGAACGGCCGTCTGTCAGTTTGGCGATGGAGCCTGCCACCAGACCAATCCCCTCCAGATTCATCAACCGGAACGCACCCTCGGACAAGCCGTCCGGCGCGGCATAGAAGCGAAGGCGATTAAGCTCAACTTTAAACGCGGCAGCGGTATCATTCACCACGTGGATGCGGACCCCCGCCAGCCGCGGATCCGGGCGTAAGTCATCTCCCAAATGACGCAGCAATTCCGGATCACTCGTATCGTAATTCACGGCAAGATGAATCCCCTCCTGAGCCAACCTCTCGCTCACACCCAGAACCGACAGCTTCATCGCGGCACGCCAGGCATCCATCGCTCGCTGATCCGCAGAAGCCGACGGACCCAACACCGGCTTTAGCGTAAAAATAACCTCGGCCCGCAGCTTACCCGCTGCACCGGGTACCGTGCCCGAACCCAACAAAGTTGCAAGCGCCGCGCGAATCTTCCGCGTTTCCTCTTCCATCCGGTCGAGATAATTCAAATGACCTGAGATCATGTCAGGGCTGTCCACAGCGGCGGTGACGGCCTCCGGTGAAGCGGCCGCTCTTGCCCCGGATGGCACCAATGTATATTGGCCTGTTAATTCCACCGGAACAGCTCCTTGCGGCATTCCTCCCCGACGAGCATCATCCATCGCCTTGACGAGCCGGTTAGCTTCCAATTGATCCAGACGATCGAAAGGCACATACGCCATCCTCGCCCCCGCGCTCTCTTCGCCGGACTTAATGGCCGCAGCTTTTATAACAAAGCCGTCCATCGCGTTTCGAACGCGCCGGACCATTCCCCGCTTTATCGCGTCTTGCCAGTGCTCGGCATCAGACGGATGGCAAATGAACGCGCCTTCTTTGGCCCAAGCGATTTCATTAGCCG
>JAGOUK010000058.1 GCA_018061225.1 Candidatus Omnitrophota bacterium
GATGGCGGCCGCCGCTCCGGATCAGCGTCTCGTGCGATTGGATCGTGTGGAGTCGGATCTTCTGGTCGCCGCGCAAACGGTCGACTGGGGTGATGGATCTGCCGAGGAACGGAAGCGTCGGTACCTGGATTGGGTCCAAAGCCTGGGACCCATCGAGATCCGCAAGGACACGCCAGGGAACGTGTGGGACTTCAACCGCGACACCGTGTCAGCTGCAACATCGGCGATGAAGCGGCTGGTCACAAGTGCTGATAGCCGGGATCTTATAATAGCCGCGCGCGGATTGGCCGGTGAACTCATGCAGCTCGTCACACAGGTCCAGAGCGCATACGCGACCCGTCCTTCGCCCTTTGAGGGGGGCCGTGACCGTATCGTCACCGCCTATCAGCCGGTCACCATCGTGCACGCCTCCTCAATCCTTATGATCGGGTTGATGGGGATGAGTTTGGGAGCTGCTCCGGTCACCGCCGCCGCCATAGGCGTCCTGGGATATGCCTTGATACGCGGCTTGGCCGGGGCGCTTCCGATGCAGGAAGGGCATGAGCTTTCGCATATCCTTCAATATCAGATAACCACACTCATTTATGACGCTGTTCAGGATCCCCGATACCTGGACCAAATGTACCTCAGATACGCGGATGAAGCGCCGCTGCTCAGGATCGATGATACGCCGCCCGGCCCCGGACAGATCCAGGAGATTATCCGTACGCTGGCCTCCCGCTACCGTGAAGATCTGATCCGGATGGCTGATGAACCAGCCGATCTGATGCCTGAGTCGGGCGCGAGGCTATCCTTGGATGGAATCCGCCAATGGGCCGAGTCATCATCCTCTTTCGATTGGATCATCGCTGGAGCCATTGCCGGAGCGGCCGCGGCGCTGCTCGCTCGATTTTATTTAGAAACGATCCGATCGGCGGCCACCGCCCTTCGGGAACATTTTTATCCCACCGACGAAATGGCATTGCTCGCGCGCATGAACCTTCCGGATATTTCAACGGACGCGCCGTGGACGAAGCCGTTTGGAGAATTGTGGGTCTCGCTCTATTCGGTGGCGATAGATCAACCGGAGCTGGATCCGGGTAACCGCAAAGCTTTGAGAAAAATGCTTGATAACGTTCTCCTGCTTCATCCTTTGCTGATCAATAGCGAAAAATTGGATGAATGGAGAAATATCAGCCCCTTGCTTCTCGAGCTCAAGGGTGCACTAACAGATCTTCGGCGGGGAAGGCCAAACGCTGCCCGGTGGTCCACGCAGTCAAAGGCGCTGCTTCACAGGGCGCATATTTCCGTGGACCACTTATTGATGCTGATGGACCATCCCTTTGGCGCGAGGATGGCGGAGACCAAGCCGGAGCAGGATCGGCAGGCCATGGCGCTGCTCAAGCAGCAGCTGGCGGGGCTGGATCCCGCAGTGATTCATCGTTTGCGGCCGATTCGGGATATCGGTGAGCTTAGAGCCTCTTTATTGGCTGAGGGCGTGAGTGCGGCCGATCGGTTGCGCGGTAAGTTTTTGTTTGACGCATGGCAGGGCTGGATCGGTCAGCTGGATCCGGAGCAGGCACCGGCCGGCCGGGTGACGCACCTCCGATACGAAGGGAACGGCCGTCATCTCATCGCTTACTCGGCGGAAGGTTTTCCCTATGTGTTGAAGATGAATCAGGATCCGGGGTTGAAGCGCTTTGTGCGTCTGGAATGGATCGAGAATGGTCTTTGGCTGGCCCGGGAACGCCTGGGGGGATTGGCCGCCCCGACGATGGCCATCGATACAGAGTCGAATCCCGGGCAAAAGCCGCTCGTTTATCTGCTTGAACGCGCGGGAGAACAGACCGCGGATGTCGCGATCGTGCAGAAAAAGGTGGTGCCGCTCATCGATCATTTGAAAGAACTCGTCCGGTCGGATCGTCTCGAAGAGGCCAAGCGCCGCATGGACGAGTACAAGCGTCTGACCATGGATATGTTCCGCCGGGGCGTGGTCGATACCGACTTTGGCGGAATCTTGGCCAATTACGGTGTCGACGAAGAAAACGGCAAGTTGGTCGTTTTTGACTTCGGTGATCTGGCGGGAGGAATCACGAATGCTTATGAATTGACGGATTTTCTAGAAAATGCCACGAACGCTTACATAGAAAGCGGACTTCGGGGAGAAGTCGATGATGAGCTCGCCGATTATTTTAGGGAGAACGCATTCACGGCTGCCGACTTTACTCGGGATGGACAATATCTTTTTGAGACAGACCTGTCCGTGCTGAGCCCGGAAGAGCTAAGGATGGACTTTCCACTCAACGAGCAGGAGGTGCGTGAATTTTTCTCCCATCATCGTATCGCCGACCGCTCTTCCGCCGCGCGGATGGCGGCCGATCTTCATAAGTTGACGATCGATCCTGCCGAGAAGGAGCCGGCCGCCGCTGCGATCGAAGCGTTTAGGGCGATGATGGGTGGCAGCACTATTTGGCTGGATTGGTCGAAGTGGCCCGCCGCGTCGACCCAGGAGGACTACGAGATGATCGCGGATTGGATCCGCGCATTCTCAGGGGAACTTGCTTCTCAATTTTGGGATGACGCGAAGCTCAAGATCATGCTCGATGGAGGGAGTCCGGTAGTCTCACATTACCGACTTTATCTGTTCATTCGGGAAATGCTCAAAAACGCGTTCGTGCACGGCAACGCACTGCGTCAGGACCTGCCGATCGCGCTCAAAGCCGATCTTCGTGAGACGAGTGAAGGTCCGATCCTCAGTGGGATCCAAGTGCATGATACCGCTCAGCCCATACCGGCTTCCAGGCGTTTGATGCGGGCGGCCAAGGGTCCTTTGTGGGGATACGCTTCCGGCGTCTCCAAAATCCTGACCCCGGACGCTGAGGAGACGGGTCGGTGGTCCTATGAGCGAGTTCCTGTCAAAGACGGCGCGGCCCCGATCGCCCAGGCAGCTGTTATCCATTTGACCGAAAAATTCTGGCCTCTCATGCCGGGCGCGCGGATGGCTTTGGAAGCGCGAGGGAGGGACCGGATCGGTAAGGTTTATTCCTCGACTTCGAGTCTGGTCCGGAGGTTGTCCGCGTTCCTGGATGCCGAGGGGACGCCCGCCCGCCGCCGGTTGGCGCGGCAATTCCCGGAGGTCGAGGCTTATTTCGCTCAAAGTCCGGAGGTCATGAATTACGACGGTCAGGCGGTCAGCGCGGGCCGAGAGAGGAATGCGTCGCTTTATCATCACGTGGTTGTCCGGGGTCTGGGGCAGAAACTGGCGGGGCTGGAGTCTGGTGATATCGGTCTTTTTCAAGGCGCGGGAACGCCGGAGGATCGGGGGATCCGCGCGGACCGGTTCGAGCGGCTCACGGAACTGACGCGGCGTTTGAGGGACGCGGGAGTGTTGCCGCATCTGAGGGCCGCTTTTTTACATCACGAGGCCGCCAAAGGAGGCTCTTCCGCGCAGCGCGCAGTGTGGAGGTCCATCCCCGGGATGGACTTGAGGATCCCGAACCGGGCGAGCGGACTGATCCTTAGGAACATCAAGGTCCCGGGTGTTGAAGCGAAAGGATTTTTTGAAAATATCGGATATTTGGACCGGGCTCCTAACGCGGCGGTCCTGCATGAATTTTTCTACCGCGTGATCGAAAACCGCGGTTCGGCCGGTCAATGGGTCCGAGGGGAGCTCTCGTATGCTGCCTTTGAGGACCTCACGGTCTGGATCCGGGGGAACTTCGGGCGCCTCTCCGAAGCGGTGGGCGCGGCGGGGAATGCGGATGAAGCGGCACGCAGGATCTCGGGTATCCTTCATCTTTTTGAGGTGCTCGATGTCGCGTCTTTGCGCGAGGGGCTTTACGCGGAACCGCTGGCCGCGGAGATGGAGGAGGTTTTTGTCGACTGGGCGGCGGTCATCACTCCGAAGGATGGAAAGTTCGGGACGAACTGGTCCGATCTTTTTGAGGCGCGATGGGGCGGGCTTCGCTCGGACGAGGACCGCAGGACTTATCTGAAAGACCGGCTCGGACGCTTCCGTCGCGAACGCCGCGCGGCGGGCGAGTCCCAAGAGGACTTGGACCGTGTGTTGAGCGCGCCGGCGCTCTCAGCGGCCGCGGCGGAACGATTCACCACCGACCTCAGGAATTTCCAGGGCTGGTATCCGGAAAGCGCCGCCTACGGTCTTTCGCCGGAGGCGATGGTCAAGCTGATCGCTCTCGCCATCGCGCACGCCGAGCGCGCGGGTGTGGATACGGACCGTCCGTACCATCTTCACTTTTTCGAGTTCATGAAGTTCCTCTCCTCAGGACGCCACCAATTTGACCCGTATAAGGTCCGGATCGTCGAGACCTTGCTGAAAGGGTTTGATCTGAACCTGATCCTGACGAATCCCAAAGCCGCGCTGAGCTCCGGCGCCCAGGAAGGGCAGGAATCACCCTTGGGCGCGGTCCGCATGGACCTGAGCGGACAAAAAGCCATTTCCTTCGAGTTCCATATGAGCGACGAGGCCGAGGCGCTGCTCAGGCTGATCCGGATCTATGAATTGAAAAGCGGCCCCAAGTACCATCAGGCTCTGAAGATGCTGCTCGATCTTTATGGGCTGAGGCGGGATGAATTCGACCGTGTCGCGAACGAGACCGTTTATCTGCAGGGCATGCGCGCCGCCGCCAGCGACAAGGCCCGGCTTCTTTCGCACGGGAAGGGACCGGTGTGGGTCGATATCGGTCCCGCGGACGGGGCGACTCTCGAGATCGCCGAGTCGCTCAAGGCCCAGAAGGGTCTGGAACGCATTGTCGGCGTCGAGATCTCGGAAGAAGCGTTCAGGCATCTACAGGGGGTGATCCGGTCTAAGGGGCTTTCAGCGGAAGCTGTGCGCGGCGACGCCGGCCGCTTGAAGGAAGTTCTGTGGATGGCCGGGGTTCCCGAGCCGGACACGATCATTTTTTCATCTGTTCTACACGAGGTGTTCAGTTACGCCGCGCCTTACGGCGGCCGGTACGACCTTGAGTCGGTGAAGGACGTCCTGCGGGCCGCGATCCTCGCGCTGGCTCCGGGCGGCCGCATTCTGATCCGCGACGGCGTCGTCCCCGAGGACGGCGACAAGGACCAGGTGCTCGAGATCACCGGCCGCGAGAGCAAGGAAGTGTTTGACTATTTCGTCCAGAACTTCGAGGCGCGCGAACGCTACTTTGAAGGTTCGGCGCGGCCGACATGGAAGGATAACTTCACGATTGTCGAAGAGGACGCGCAGCGTCAATTCTGGAAGGTCCGAATGCCGCGGAAAGCCGCGATGGAGTTCCTGTTCAAGCTTAGCTGGGCCTTTAAGCCCGAGTACGACGCGAGCGGCCTGCCCTCGGAGATCCGTGAGCAGTACGGTGTGATGAAACGCAGTGAATATCTGCGGGTGATCGATGAGTTGGCCGGCGAATTGGGGATGTCGGTCCGCGAGGTGGAGCTGCCTGATGCGGAACGCGCTTATCTGCAGCAGGGCTATGTCGATACGCTCAAAGGAAAAGCTCAGCTCTTTGATCTGGACGGCTCGCCCGCGCCGTTCGGTCCAAGTAACATGATGATCGTGGTCGAAAAATCTGTCGCCGCCCGGATGGCCGCGGAGCCATTGATCGATCTCAAGTATCGAACGGCTAAGAGCGATCCGGCGCTTGTGGCGAATGTTTTGGAGCGGGTGCGGGTGTTCCGGGGTCTGAAGCCGGCGGTTCCCGCGGATACTTTGACGGAAGAGGACGGGCGATCCGCACTCCGGGCGATCTTTGTCGAGCGTTTCGGGGAGGGCTTGGCGGCGCCAATGAGCCCGTATGAGCGGGAGCTTTTTGAGTTCTTCGTCTCGCGGCCGGAGATCCCGATGCATTTTCACGCGGACGAATTCGGGCCCAGAGACCTGGGGTCGTTCTCGTATCAGGACGAGAACGGGCACCGCAGGCGGGGCCCGGGTGTCGGGATATATGAGCCGGGCGCTGAGCGCGTCAGCTGGGTCCTCGGCTCCCAGCATGCCGACGTTCTGACGCCGGAAGCGTCATATCGCATGATGCTGCATGAGATGTCCCACGTTTATGACGGTATGAACGAGATCGCCTCCATCGACGCGCGGATCGCGTCCGGGGACCTCGATGAGCGGGAGGTGTACGGTCCTTACACCGGATACCTCGGGCTATCCCGCGGATTTCAAGGAGGCCCCGCGATCCAGCACCGGCTGAGTTATCGGGAATTCAAAGCTAATCTCTGGTCTATGGGAGGGGATGTTGAGGCCGCATATCAGTGTACTTTGCAGAGTTACCCAAATCTCATGGAACAGACGATCCAGCCGCTCTTGGACTTGGATCCGGCCTATCCCCGCGATGAGATCTATCTGATCTTCAAAAGGCTGTCCGAGGACCCGGCGAGCAACCGGCATTTGAATATGGACCGGGATGAGGATCTGGAGCTGCTATCGAGCGCCGCCGCACAAGCGCGCCGGGAGCTGGGCAGGCCCGAACGGACCCCGCGCGCGCCCGCCGCCGCGCGGATGGCCGGAGACTCTCCTGCTCCGGAGATCGTGGACTTACTGGGCGAACACCGGCCCGCATCGACACGGATGGAGCATGTGGGGGACCGGGTGATCAAGGCGGACCGGGGATCAGGCCGCAGCGCGACGGCGCTGGCGCTCGAACTGATCGACAACGCGGCGCCGGGCAAGCTCAAGGCCGACAGCGCGGTGCTTCTGGTCGGCGGAACGCTGGGAGAGTTTAGAGAGGTTCGAAAAAGATACCCCCAGTCCCGTGTTGCGATTCTGAACACCGACAGAGCTGAACTTCAATCGGTTGTGCAGGCCTACGCGTCCGGCGAAGGCGTGCCCGTGGGCTCGATGCCCGAACTTTATCTTGCGGACGTGTCACATTGGAACTCCAGGGCCATCGCGAACGAGGGCGACTTTGATCTCGTGTATGCGGGCGGGCTCGATCAAACGGCTTTTGCCTCCAATCCGGAACTTGTCGGCACGATCCAGAACATGATCGCTCAGGAGCTGGAATGGGTGAAGGACGACGGGATCATTTATCATCCGGCGGATGGATTTTGGCAGGGATTCGTCGACGCGGGCATCGTTCGTCCAGTGATCGCAGGCGATACGGACAGGTTCGTGCAGACAGGAATTTTTGTCAAAATGCCTTCCGCGGCGCGGATGGCCAAAGATTCCAAACCGCGCAAAACGAAGACTGCATCCACCGGCAGGAACTTAAAACTCATAGAAGTGCAGCAGGAGGGCAGCCTGGCCCAAACACATATTTCTAAACCGGGCGCAAAAGTATTATTACCTGACGGCACGACGGTGACCGACTCAGTCATTATGTATTTGGATGCTCTGAATATAGAGCCAAAAAAAATTCTTTTGACGGGAGGAACTCTTGAGGAGTTGATTACTTTTATGCGCCGTTATCCGGAGGCGGAAGTGCATGTGATCAACAGCGATCCTGGTGTGCTCAAAGAAATTATGGACTCCAAAAACCCGCTTCTGAGCCGATCAAATGCTCCCATCGCCCTGTACTTGGCGGATGCGTCCAAGCCAGTTCCTCAGATCAAATCAGGAACGTATGATCTGATCTATGCGGGAGGGTTGGAT
>JAGOUK010000059.1 GCA_018061225.1 Candidatus Omnitrophota bacterium
ATACAGAAGAGTGGGATAAAAAAGGTCGGCCCACCAGCCGCCCCACACAAAAAGAGCGGTGTTTGAAGCGAGGAATAGAGCCCAAACCGCTACCGAGGTCCCTGCCCCCAAAGCGAGACTCCGCATGCGCGAAAGCGACCAGCCCGCCAGCCCAAGCACAATCGCGGCAAGTAGATTGAGCCATCGGGGCCACCGCACCATGAAGTCACTCTGAATCACGTTTTGAAAAATGTCCGCGTAAGTCCCGACCAGCGGGTATTGCGTGTCCAGCGGAATGGGATTCACGTCATGGGTGCCGGTCGCCGTCAAACCCACCACGCAAACCCGGTCTTTGAGAACTTTGAGATCGATCGGCCCCGGCTGCCCTAAGATTTGATGATGATAGGCGGACAGGATGTCCAAATAGGAGATATGTTCGAAGGATTTTTCCCAACGGCCATGAAACCTCAGCAGCGTCTCACCCTTTTCATCCACGGGAACACGCGCTTTGTCCCCCAGAAGAATCCAACCCGGTTTAAATCGAACGTCTTCTTCCTTTACGCCGAGATAATCCATCGCCAGCAGCAAACCCAGCTGAAAACGCGGTTTGCCCTGATCCCAAATCACGGGCGCCACCCTTCTGCGCTTACCGTCCAAGTCCACGATGGCATTCACATGGCCGATGCCCGCGGAAGCGTTGGCTAGTGAAGGAAGCAGAGACTCCATCACACCGCTCGTCTCCGAACGGCCTCGGTGTTGCTGCGGGGTGTGGAGAGCTTCCGAAAAAAAGACCCTGCCGTAATCGGATGCCGAATTCGCGAGCGCGTCGTCCGATCCTGACGGCTCCACGAACAAAATATCCACTCCCAGCGACTTTGCGCCGCCGGCTTTGAGCGCGTCGATCAGGATCGCATGATATTGCCGGTCAAAGGGCCATCGGCCGATATTTTGGAGAGCGTCCAGGGCGATTTCGACAATGAGAACCGGAGATTGAACGGCTCGACCGGCGGCGCGCTGACATCGCCAGTCGTAGGCCTGTAATTCATAAATCTCAAAGGTTCGATTCCAAGAAAGGGCGCATGCCGCTAGAAGCGACAGGGCTAGAAAGACGGGAGGGGCGATGGCGGCCGCGCGGCGGGCGGCTGACTTGAGCCAGCTCGGCCAGCTCCAGGAAATGGAGAGTTTTTTAAGCACGTCGCCCGCGCGGCAAGCGGATCACGGAAGCGCTATTTCTTGGATGAGAAGACAAAGCCGCCACGATTAGAACTTGAGCTTGTGGAAGAGGAGCCGCTCTCACGCGCCACCAGCTCTTCACGGGCCCGCTGTTCGAGCTGCTTCATTTTTTCCTTGTTAAATTCGCGTTCGGCCCTGGCTTTGGCCAGCTCCTCCGGCGTCATTTCTTTGCCTTTGGCGAGCACTTTCCAGGGATGGTGTTTGACATCTTCGCTGAACTCCTTGAAGTACTCCGAGGTCACTTCCAGGTTCGAAAGGATGCTGTCCAACTTGGGGCGGTTGACGGAAAGGATCCCATCCAAACTCGTAAGAACCCCCATCACCTTCGGCTTGGCTTCCACCAGGAGCTCGTCGGCATGAACCGCCAGCGACCTAAAGTCCTTCATCGTCGCCGTCGCTTCGTCCATCGCGATCGACGCCTTTTCCATCAGCTCATCAAAGTTGACAGGATCCCTCGAGTCGATCTTTCCGCCGGGGGCAACGATTTCGCCGTTCACGCCGGGCCGAATCTCGACGTACTTTTCACCCATCAGCCCCAGCGAGCTCATCAAGGCCTGCGAGTCGCCGCGCAGCTTCACGCCATCCTCCACCCAAAGAGTGGCCTCGACGGCCGTTCCCGCTTCATCGTATACGAGACGGACATTGCGGACCTCTCCAACTTCGACGCCGGCAAGGCGCACGGGAGCGAACTTTTTGATCCCCGCGGCTGACGTGAAGCGGGTCATGACGGTGTAGCCCTTCGGCTTCACGCCGATGTCACCCGTCATCAAAAAAATCCCCCCCAGCACGAGAAGGCAGCCAAGAATCACGATGCCGGTTTTAATTTCGTTGGATATCTTCGCCATGTGCGCTTATGCTCCTTGGTTAATCACGAGTCAAACCTTCGAGATAGTTTTGTCCCTGCTGGACAAACTGCACGGGCCCCTCGGCCTCGCCTTCAACAAACTGTTTCAGCACCGGATTCGCGGACTTTGCGATTTCTGCCGGAGTGCCGAGTTCCAACACTTCTCCGCGATGCAGCATGGCAATCCGATCCGCGATTCTAAAAACGCTTTTCATGTCATGCGTGACGACGATCGAGGTGATGTGCAGCTTCTTAGAAAGATCCATGATCAGCTTATCGACCACGGCCGTCATCACCGGATCCAAGCCGGCTGTCGGCTCGTCATAAAAAATCACTTCAGGGTCCATCACGATGGCGCGGGCCAAGCCCACGCGCTTGCGCATGCCGCCGGAAAGCATCGACGGCATCAGATGTTCGAAGCCGGTGAGACCCACCAGTTCCAGCTTCATCTTAACGACGATGCTAATGATCGCGGGATCAAGATTCGTATGTTCCTTAAGGGGCATCGCGACATTTTCGCCGACCGTGAGCGAGTCGAATAATGCCGCGGATTGAAAAAGCATCCCAAATTTGAGCCGAATTTTGTCCAAACCCTCTTCATCAAGCGTGCTAAGGTCCTTGCCCATAAAAACCACCCGGCCCTGATCCGGCTTGGTCTGACCGATCATGTGACGCAGCAGCGTCGATTTGCCGCAGCCGGACCCGCCCATGATGACCAGCGTTTCGCCCTTGCGCACTTCCAGGTTGATGCCTTTGAGCACTGCCCTGCCGCCAAACATCTTATGAAGATTTTCAACCTTTATCAGGGTATCACCCGGTTCGAAGGTATCTTTTTGGCTCACCCGGCTGCTCCTTAATTACCCGTGAAGTAAAACAAGGCGGTTAGGATCGCATCCGCCAAAATAATCATGACAAAAGACAACACCACTGATTCTGTGGTCGACTTACCCACGCCTTCGGCGCCGCCCTGGGTGTTGAGACCCCGGTGGCAGCTGATCATGGTGATGATGATGCTGAACACCCAGCCTTTGAGCAAACCCGTCATTATGTCTTTTTTAACCAAAAAATCAAAAGTGGTATCAAGATAAAGTCCCGGACGAAGGTCCAGGTAAGTCGTGCCGATCACCATACCGCCTAACATGCCCGCGACATCGCCCAGAATGACCAAACACGGCAGCATGAGCATCAACGCCACGAATCTCGGAACCACGAGGAATCGCACCGGATTGAGCGCGAGCGTCTCAAGCGCCTCGATCTGCTCGGTGACTTTCATCGTGCTCAGCTCCGCGGTGATCGCCGCGCCGACCCTGCCGGCAATGACCAGGGAGGTCAGGACAGGACCGATTTCGCGCGCCATAGAAACGGCCACCAGAGCCGCCACGTAAATGGTGGCGCCCATGCGCTCGAGCTGATAAGCGCTCTGCATGGCAAGCACCATACCCATGGAGAAACAGACGAAACAGACGATGAGGATCGAATTAACCCCTCCGAACACCGCCTGAAAGGCCGTGTATTCTATGGAGAGGGGCTTTTTCTTGAAAGGTCCGGCGAAGATCCAGTAGAGGGTTTGCAACAGCAGGGAAGTAATTTCACGAATCTGCCGAATCACCGACAGGACCGCTCCCCCCAATGCAGACAAAAAACCATTCATTCGGCGCTACTTAAGCTTGGCTACCGCGGTGGCGACGTCAGGATGAATAGCAAAAAGCTTGTCGAGCTTGGTGATCTCGAACAAACTGCGAACTTTATCTGATAAATGCGTCAAATAGAGCGCCCCGCTGCGCGACCGTGCTTTTTTTAAGATTTCGACCAGCGTCGCCAATCCGGAGCTGTCCACGTAGCCGACCTTCTCCAGGTTGATGACCACCTTGGGATTCGTAACTTTTTCCATTTCCTTCTTCAATTGCGGTGAGGTGGAAATATTGATCTCCCCTTCAATCGTCGCTACCGCGACTCCGTCGATCTCAGTGATTTTGATGTCCATCGGTCTTGTTCTCCTGTCCTGTTCGTTGCTGATGCCGGCCATTCAAGATTTAATTTTTTAGGAGCTTGGTGATCTTTACGGTACTTCCGTTTGCACCATAGTCCACCTCGTCCATCAAATTCTTAACGAGATAAACGCCGCGCCCGCTGTAAGCTTCAATATTGTCGCAAATGGTGGGGTCTTTGACGCGTGTCGCGTCAAACCCCTTCCCCTGGTCCTGCACCTGGATACTAATCTCACTCCCACGGCGGATGAGCGTGACTCGCACCGGGATCTCGCGCCGATAGCCATTGCCGTGCTTCATGGCGTTGATTAGTATTTCTTCAAAACAAAGTCTAATGTCAAAGCAGTCCGACTCATTCAGATTAAGCCCGGCAAAAAAATCAAACACCCTCTTCGTCGCCTGCGGAATCTCTTCCAGCGCGCTCGGCACCTCATACTGCAGCGTTTGAATCAGGGCACCATCCGCTTCGCTCATCACCTCTCCGCGACTTGCCCCATGCCCCGGTACTTGTCATACCTTTCAGCCACGAGTTGGACTTCATTTTTCTCAAGCAATTCCGGAAGGGTCTTAAAGATGGTTTTTTTGATTTCCTGGGCAGTGGCCTGCGGGTCAAAATGAGCTCCGCCAAGAGGCTCCCTCACAATCCCGTCGATGATTCCCAGCTGCAGCAGGTCCTTGGCGGTCAATTTGAGCGCCGCGGCCGCGTCCGGGGCTTTCTTGTGGTCTTTCCAGAGAATCGCGGCGCAGCCCTCAGGAGAGATCACGGAATAGTAGGCGTTTTCGAGCACAAACATCCGGTCGGTAACACCAATGCCCAACGCTCCGCCCGAGCCGCCCTCTCCGATCACGAAGCCGATCGTCGGAACGTGCAGCTCGGACATTTCACGCAGGTT
Organism: Candidatus Omnitrophota bacterium; assembly: GCA_018061225.1. Classification (GTDB taxonomy): domain Bacteria; phylum Omnitrophota; class Gorgyraeia; order 2-02-FULL-51-18; family JAGOUK01; genus JAGOUK01. The sequence continues at coordinate 4,938 of JAGOUK010000059.1, forward strand.
GAACGCGATCATATTGGCCTGCCCGCGCTCTTCGGCTCCGACGCCCGGATACGCGCCCGGCGTATCAATCAGACAAATGACGGGCAGCCCGAACTTTTCGGCGAGCTTCATCACCCGCATTGCTTTGCGGTACCCTTCCGGGTGCGCGCTGCCGAAATTGCGAAAAATGTTCTCTTTCGCGTCGCGGCCCTTCTGATGACCCATCACGCAGAAGCGCTGTCCGTCCATCAAACCAAAGCCCGTGATCAGCGCCTTGTCGTCTGCAAACGCGCGGTCTCCGTATATTTCTTCAAAGTCCGTAAAAAGCATGCTGATGTAATCCAGCGTGTAAGGCCGCCTCGGATGCCGGGCGATCTGCACCCGCTGCCAGGGCGTCAACCGTGAATACGTGTGTTCCTTGACCTCTATGAGCTTGCCCTCGAGCTTTTTGATCTCGCTTTGAAGATTGACCGGGCCGCTTTGGGAAAGGTTCTTGAGTTCGCTGATTTTGCTCTCAAGTTCGAGAATGGGTTTTTCAAAGTCCAGTACTTGCGCCATAAATCTCCTTAAGCGATGATGGTGACTTCGGTGCCGTCGGGCAGAAGCTCGAACAAGGATTCGATATCTTCATTGAGCATGCGGACGCAGCCGAGAGTCGCAAATTGCCCGATTTCTTCAGGCTTTGATGTCCCGTGCAGTCCGTAGCCTTCCTTGTCAAAACCCATCCAGCGGGTTCCGAGCGGGTTCTCGGGCGAATCCGGGGGGGTCACCTTCCCCTCATAATACCAAGTCGGATTCTTTAAGTGGTTTATTATCTTAAATGTCCCTTCGGGGGTGGACCGGTCCTTGCCGGTCGCAATGCGGTAGCTCCGCACAACCGCCGCATCCGCTTTGAGACTCAGGACATTATTGCCCTTATCCACCAGGATGGAAAATTTAGCCCGCGGGATCCGGAGCGTCTTCCCCGGAAAAATCTTGTCGCCCGGCATGGCGTTCGCCGCGATGATCATTCCGGGAGTAACTCCAAATTGCTTGGCGATTTTGGTGAGATTATCCCCGGGCTTGATGACATAAGCGGCGCTATTGGCGTCGGTCAATCCCTTAAAGTAGTCTGTCAGCACCGTTTGACCCGCCAACACATCTGCCCCGGCACCGACGGAAGGGACAGCAACAGCGCCGTCAGCCTGATCTGGCAGCGTCGCCTTTTCGGCGATTTCACCGGCCGGCACCGCTTCAACAGGCTGCTCGTGCCGCGTACCGGAAGTGGCCCTTCCAAACCAGACCCCGGCTCCGGTCAAAAGAACGGCTCCGAGAATCAGAAGCGCTGTCTTAGAACCGGAATTTCTCATACGGGCAGCGCCGCCGCGACTACGATACCCAGAATGGCGCCAGCCAGCACTTCCACGGGCGTGTGGCCAAAGAGTTCCTTCAGCGGGGCTTCCTGAATTCCGCGCTGGCTATAAATATCATCCAGCATCTTATTGAGCGCTTCTGCCTGATGCCCGCTTTGACGGCGCACTCCCTGCGCGTCAAACATGGTCACAAAGGCAAAGGTCAGCGCCAAAGCAAACACCGGTGTCCCAAATCCCTCATTCAAACCCACTGCCGTTGTCACCGCCATCACTAGGGCCGCATGCGAACTGGGCATACCGCCGGACCCAATGAACCATTTGAAGTTAAAGCGTTTTTCCTCAATAAAGCCGAGGACGACCTTGAGAGTTTGAGCCAGGAACCAGGCGGCAAAGCCTGTTTGGACTACGGGATTTTTAACGATTTCTAGCAGGGTGCTTCCGACAGTCATGAATTTCCTTACAAAGCCGGTTAATCGTTGAAAGACGAAGTATTATAAGGCCCCGATTCCTCATTCGGCAAGCAAGGACTCACTCTTGAGCCAAGAGCGGACCTCTGCCTCCCAGCGGTCAGCGGCCTTTTGCATGTCCTGCCCATGCCTGCGCTGTATCCACCGAAGGCGCGTGTCTCGCTTGAACCACCCGATCTGACGCTTGGCATAACGCCGGGTATTCATCTGTAACTGAGCAACCGCTTCAGCGCGGTCTGTCTTGCCGTCGATCCAGTCCCACAATTCTCTTAAGCCTAAGCAGGCTTTGGCGGTGCGGGACAGCCGCTTCCCCTTGAGACGCTCCGCTTCCGCGCGGGCGCCCGCCCGTAACATCAAAAGTGCGCGCTGATCAATTCTCTGGTAAAGCTCGGCCCGATCCCAACTCAATCCCCACATCGCCAGTGCCCACTCGCCCCAGACCCCTTTACGCTTGGCCTTGAGGTCGGAGAATTTTTGGCCGGAGGCCTCGATGACTTCGAGCGCCCTCACGAGTCGGCGCGCGTCATTGGGATGTATCTTTGCCGCGGCGTCCGGATCCAACTTTTCGAGTTCCAAAAATAACGCCGGAGCCCCTTCCCGGTCGGCACGCTCATACAAACGGCGGCGAATCTCCGGCTGAGCTTGCGGGCCGTCAAACAACCCGTCCACCAGGGAGTGCAAATACAGGCCAGTGCCGCCCGCGAGCACCGGCAAATGGCCGCGGCGCTGAATCGCCGGAATCAAGCGGTGCACCTGCTCCACAAATTTGGCCGCGCTATATTCG
>JAGOUK010000060.1 GCA_018061225.1 Candidatus Omnitrophota bacterium
CCTGAATCTTAGTATCCAGATCATTCAGCTCTTTATCGAAAGATTCGAATTCGGCAGTACCCGAATCAGCCATCGCAGAGGGGAGCACAACCGTTTGGCTGACAAAAATAGCGGCCAATGCAAAAGAAGTAATTTTAAGAAACTTGGAAGAAAGACTTTTGTAAGTATTCATGAATATGAGGATTTTACAATACCTCTATAGATATTGCGATAACAATCTTGTTGTTTGAATTTTTACAAAAAATCAGCGCTCAACAGAATCATCAAAGGGGTTAAATCCGAGCCAAGCAAAAACGCCGTACGCCGTTCCCGCCACCGAACCGGTCCGATGCCCCGCTGGTGTTCTCCAGCCGTGGCCGGTCTCGGTATTCTCCGCGGAGGCATACGGCAAACATCCGTGGCCCTGGCCCACGCGTGACAAACTAGAAATAATCATCTTCTGAAGTTCGTTGAGATAAAAATTGATCTTGTCTCGGTAGTAAGCGGCCTTCTCGGCATTGCCGGCCGACTCAAAATAATTTTCGAGCACGCGAAAAGTCACCACGGCCTGCGCGGTCCACTCGGTCGAAACCACCCCGCCCCGCCCCTGATTCTGCGGCTTGGCAAAATCAAAACCGGTCACCCTCACCTTTTGTCTATCGGGCCGTTCGAAGTCTACCTCCACGCGGCAATGTTCTTCAGCGAATTCCATCACACCCTCCGGATCAAAATCTGACTCCGCCAAACGGGCCGGCCCGATCGCCGCGATCGACCAGCTGAAAGTGTCGGTCGCAATGGTGGCATCCCCTTTACCGCGCCTGAAGGCCCCGCTTTGGCGGTCGGCCGCGTGCTTCATGATCCAGCCAAAAACTCGATCCTGCGCAGCCTGATACCTGGGGTCTCCCGTCGTACGGTGCAGCATTCCAAAAAAAGCATAAGCATCCAAATTGTGTTCGGTGCTGAACCATTCGGTCTTGGGCCCGCCTCTCAAACCGCCTTCCGGATCTTTTGCCTGCAGATCCAGCAGCCAGCCGCCGATCGCCTGCGCCAAGCCAGAGTAGGTGGTGTCACCGGTCATCCGCTGATACTGCAGCGCCGCGATCCCGATCCACACATTTGGACCCACATGCACATTCCATTCCACGGGCTGTCCAGAAGGCGTGTCGTAAGAAGAGACGAATCCGCCGTCAGTCTTACCGGCCCGATCCTTGTAAAAAGAAAGGATTTTTTGGGCGGCTTCATCCTTCTTAAAAAGCGCGAATACGATCACGCTGAGCGCCTGATCGTAGGTATAACTCTTGGAATCCAATTTGGGGTCACCTTCATAGCTGGGCACCAGTCCTGATTGAGCGTTCGCATGGCGCTCCAACCAGGACACCAGCTGACCGAGGATCTCCTCCTGGGTTTGGCCGGCGGCATCCGAGGTGGCGCTAAGGGCCTCGTGCTTTTGGGCCCGCTGCTGATTCACCAGCGCAAGCTCGTTCTTAAGATCCGATTCACGCCTCAGCGACGCCGCCAGTTCCTGATTCAAAAAATTCAGCTGGTCCGGACTCAGGCCCTCGGCGGCTATTGCCTCCGAACTGCGGGATTGCTGATTCTTCACCGCGCTGAGATCAGCGGCGAGTTTGCGCTGGCGCGATGCCATCATCTCGAGGTCGCGCACCATCGCGTCGCGATTTTGAGCGGATTCCACGATCGAAGAAACAAGCCGGCGATTCTCCTGCGCCAGATGAAGCTGTGTAAAAATTAGCCCTGCAACGACGGCGAGAAGCAATAGGATGGTCGCCGAAAATACCCTGGGGATCAACCGCCGGACTTTGGCGTAGCGCATGATCCGCTTGGCGATCCAGGATCCCGCCTCATCGTACTGCGCGCCGATCTGATAGATCGAGCGGCCGTCTTCTTCTTTCTTACTGAGCCACGCGGCGCTGGACGAGATAGAATATGGTTTGGGCAAAAAAGGTACGTGAATCAGAAGTTCGAGCGACGCCTCGCGCGACTCCAAGATCATGGCCTCGGCGGCGGGAAGCGATCTGAATTCCAAAAAAAGTCCACCCAGACTCACGTTGCGGGTAAAGCCTTGCAGCGGCGCGGAAGCTTCTTGCTTGGATGCGCGCCGAAGCACCATCTCCACTGGAAAAACCGTGTCCATACGGACGTATCGGCGGCGTTCGGATCCCGGCGGGTTGGATGTCGACATATAATTATCTTAACATTGGTACAATAGGTATATGCAACTCATTTTAAAAATTAGCTTTTCTGTCGGATTAGCGGTCATCCTATGCGGAGTCGGCCGCCCGGCCTCAGCAGATGAAATTTTTCTACAGAACGGTGACCGCATCACCGGTGAGATCATCGAGGCGACAGATACCGTGGTGACCGTACGGACTGACGCCATGGGTACTGTGACACTGGACCGTGTCTTTATCCAGGAGGCGCCATCGGAACCCGCCGAGCACGGCATCCCCGAACCGCCGCCTCCCCCGTCCGACGCCCCGGCCGAACCACAGACCGCGCCCGCCGCAAACGCTGAGTCTCCGTCAGTCGAGGTTGAAAAACCATGGACCGGAAGTATCTCCGGCGGCATCAACGCGCGGGAGGGCAATACTTCGAGTCAGTCCGCGTCAGGCCGCTTCAATGTCAGCCGCAATAAAGGTCCGGACGAGCTTCAGCTCACGGGCGATTCCTATTTTGCGGCGTCACGTAAAAAAATGACTGCCATGAAAATGTTCGCCGGAGTTCGGTACGATCATTTCTTCCAACCGGATAACCGTGGTTGGTACGGTCTCGGTAGATTTGAGGCCGATCAGGACCGCTTCGCTGACATCAATCAACGGCTTGTTCCGGCGGCGGGGACGGGTTACGCTTTTTTTAACTCCGAAGATTTTAAGCTTAAGCTCGAAAATGCCGCCGGGTTCGCTCAAACCAATTTTCGCGACGCGACGGCCAATCGTTTTGAAGGGGTGCTAATTCCGCGGCTGTACTTCGAATCGCGGATTTACGGCCGCTCACGCTTCATCCAGGACACGAACGCGTATGTTTCGCTCGACGCGTCGAACGGTTACCGCGTGCGGTCTGAGAGCACCATCGAGGCCCCGTTCCTCGAGCGCCTCAAGATCCGGCTTTCGCTGATCGATGACTTCAACTCTCATCCCAGCGCCGGTGCCGAGAATAATGACATCCGTGTCATCTCTTCGGTCGCGTATTATCTCTAGGCATCCTGTTATAATCTGCTGATGCCGCCAACCTTTAAATACGACCCGTTCCAACAGGACGCCATCGACGCGATCAACCGCGGCGAATCCGTGCTCGTCTCGGCGCCGACCGGCGCGGGCAAGACCGCGATCGCCGAGCACGCGATCGAGCGGTCGTTCCGGCGGGGTGAACAGGTTGTTTACACCGCGCCCATCAAGGCGATCTCCAATCAGAAGTTTCGCGAATTCAACGCAATGTTCCCCGGCCAGGTCGGTATTCTCACGGGCGACGTGGCCATCGAGCCTAATGCGCCGCTGCTCATCATGACGACGGAGATCTACCGCAACCAGCTTTTCGAAAATCCCGAGATGCATGACAAGACCGCGTGGGTCATTTTTGACGAAGTGCATTATCTGGACGATCTGGAACGGGGCACGGTCTGGGAAGAGGCGATCATGTTCACCCGTCCCAACACGCGGCTCCTGGCGCTGTCCGCGACCGCGCCCAATATCCAGGAGCTCGCCGACTGGATCAAGTCCATCCACACCCACACCGTAACCGTGATCCTCGAGAGCCATCGTCCGGTCCAGCTCACCCAGCTCTTTCAATGTCAGAACGAAGTGTATGACGAAATGCGTGAGCTCAAGAAGCACGGGTATCACAATCTGAATATCTGGTCCTCGCCCCGCGGCATGCGCGGCGGGCATTCGGGTCACGGCTCGGGCGGCCACCACGCGCGCCAGCGGCAACAAAACCGCGGTCCGCGCAACTGGCAGCAGGAACTCCGGGCCAAGCCCAACAGCCCGCGCGATCTGATGCTGCATTTGATCCAGACTGACCGCATGCCCTGCCTTTACTTTGCTTTCGGCCGCAAGCGCGTCGAAGAACTCGCGCAAGAACACACAGGACTGAGATTGCTGTCGCCCGAGGACCAGGTCGAAAATTTACGCATCTACGATGAATTGATCGCGCAATTTGATCTGGGCAAGGAAAAATCCGCCATCCAAATGGGCGAGCTCGTCGAGCACGGCATCGCCTATCACCACGCGGGACTGCTGCCCACGCTGAAGGAAGTCGTCGAGCGGATGTTCACGATGAAGAAGATCCAGCTCATCTTCACGACCGAGACTTTCGCGCTCGGCATCAACATGCCCGCGCGCACGGTGGTGTTCGACGAGCTTCGCAAATTTTATGGGTTCGGGTTCGACTTCCTGACCAACCGCGATTACTTTCAGATGGCAGGCCGGGCGGGCCGGCGCGGCATCGACACCGTCGGTTTTGTTTACGCTCGCGTCAATCCGCATATGATCCGCTTTGACGTCATTGAGCGCATCATGGGCGGCACGATGGAACCGATCATGAGCCAGTTCAACGCGTCCTACGCGACGCTGCTCAACCTATATAAGAAACTCGGTAAGAAGCTGCTCGATATCTATCCCCGCTCTTTCCACTACTTCCAGTCCGGCCAGAAGAAACACAAGCGCGCGGTCGCGTTGATCGAGCGCAAGCTGGACCTCTTATGGGAGATGGGCTATTTGACCGACGAGGGACTCACGGCCAAGGGTGAGTTCGCGTCGTGGATGTACGGGTATGAGCTGATGCTGTCGGAGCTGTGGGAAGCGGGCGATTTGGACAAGCTCAATCCGATGGAGCTGTGCGTGATGCTGATGGCGCTCGTGTACGAGCCGCGTAAGAACGACACCATGACTTCCGTGCCAAAAAATTACAAATATTTAGAAAAAAAATGCCGTGAGCTGCATCATCACATCAATCAACGGGAGGAACACTACCACGTGTTCCCGTTTGTGAAGAAGCCCTACTTCAATCTGTCGGAAGCGACCGAGGCATGGGTGGGCGGCGCACAATTTCATGAACTTTTTCGCCACACCGATGTGGATGAAGGAATCATTATCCGCTATTTCCGGATGGTGATTCAGCTCCTGCGTCAGCTCAAGACCGACCCGGGGCTGCCCGCGCAGCTCAAAGCCACGATCTCCAAGACCATCCCCCTCATCGACCGCGACATCGTCGACGCCGAACGCCTGCTTAGAGCGGCATAAGCCTCGTTGGGTTATCGGACTAATCAGCAGACGGGGCCGGAGCAGTCGTTGGGAATGGAGTCGTCGTGGCCGGGGGTGGCGCGGGAGGGGTGGCCGTGAAAATTATGAATGAGTTCGAAGAGCGCGTCGGGTGTTTCGATTTGGTTCACCTTTCCGCGAAGTTCGGCGGCGCCGGAAAAGCCTTTGAAGTACCAGCACGCGATCTTGCGGCATTTGAGGACGCCGAGCATCGGCCCTTCGTTTTCAATCTCTAACTTAGCGTGGTGTAAAAAAGCTTTTTTCCGCTCTTCCAGCGTCGGCTCGTCAGGAACGCTTTTTCCATCAAGAACCGCTTGCACGGAACGGTAGATCCAGGGATTCCCGAGCGCGCCGCGGCCGAGCATGACACCATCGCAGCCTGATATATCAAGCATCCGTTGAGCATCTTCACCAGAGTTCACGTCGCCGTTGCCGAAGACCGGGATCTTCACCGCGCGCTTCACGCGGCCGATCGCGGCCCAGTCGGCCTTGCCGGAATAGGCCTGCTCGCGAGTGCGGCCATGCACGCTCACGGCGGCCAAACCCTCGCCTTCGGCGATCTGCGCCATGCGGATGGCCTCGTCACCGGTCGGGTCGGCGAATCCAAGCCGCATCTTGGCGGTGAACGGGATTCGCTTAATATTTTTTTGCATCGCCTTAAAAATCGCGCGCGCGTTGTCGGGTTCCTTCAATAAGGCAGATCCGCCGCCGGGACCGGTGATCTTCGGAACCGGGCATCCGATATTGATGTCGATCAAATCATAGCCCATCCCCTCAGCGATGGCCGCCGCCTCCCCCATCGCCTCCGCGCGGCATCCGACGAGCTGGCACCCGAGCGGGCGGTCAGACTCGACGGTTTTCATAAGCTCGAGCGCCTTGCGGTTATTCCGAATAAGGGACTCACACGACACCATCTCCATAAACGCCATCTCCATCCCGTGCTCCCGCGCCACAAGACGAAACGCAAGGTCCGTGCACCCCGCCATCGGCGACTGGATGATATTCGTTTTGAGCTTGAGATCTTTGAGCTGAATCACGGGGGGTGCTACCCGATCGAGATCATTCGCTCGATGGAGAGGCGGGCGCGGTCGGCAATTTCTTTGGGGACGCGGACTTCGTACTGCATGTGCTCGAGCGACCGGGCGATTTTTTCCAACGTGTTCATTTTCATGTACTCGCAGGTCGCGCGGTCGCCGACGGGACGAAAGGTCTTGGACGGATGATGCGCCGCTAGCTGCTCGACGAGACCCGTCTCGGTCGCGATCAGGAATTCGTTTTTGGGCGATTGCTCGACATGTTTGACCATGCCGCCGGTCGATAAGATTTTGTCGGCAAGGTGCATGGACTTGGTGAGACAGCCGCACTCAGGGTGCATCAGAAGCTCCGCGTCGGGATATTGCTTCTTCACCTGTTCGATGTGTTCGCTGTTGATGCGCGCGTGCACGTGGCAGAAGCCGGGCCACAGATGCAGTTTGCGGCCGGTCTGCCGCTGCGCGTAAAGCCCGAGGAAAAAATCAGGAATAAAGAGAATGTCGGTTTCCGCGGGCAGCGACGCGACAACCTGAACCGCGTTGGCGGAAGTGCAGGCATAATCGCTCTCGGCCTTCACCTCGGCGGAGGTGTTCACGTAGCAGACGACGAGGCCGCCCGGATGTTCGGCCTTCCACTTGCGTACATCTCCGGCTTGAACCATGCTCGCGAGCGAGCAGCCTGCATCGGGGTCGGGCATCAGCACCGTCTTGTCCTGCGCGAGAATGCTCACGGTCTCGGCCATGAAGTGCACGCCTGAAAAAAGAACTACTTTATTCGGCAGCTTCGCCGCGGTGCGCGCCAAGAACAATGAATCGCCCACGTGGTCGGCGACGCCCTGGATATCCATGGTCTGATAGTTGTGCGCCAGGATGACGGCATCACGCTTTTTCTTGAGAAAAGCGATCTCGTCCTGAATCGTGTCAAAAAGGTGTTTTTCCATCGCAAGAGTATATCTCAGAGTGGGCTCCAAACCATCAAAAAACAACCCGCCGGTTTTGCCGGCGGGTTGTCCCCAGATACTCGGTACGAGGACTAGAACTCGTATCGAATATCGTCGATATAGAACGTGATGGGTCCGTTATTGCTCTGAGAGCTGGTTGCCCAGGCGAACCCGCCCGCGATGAAACTTAGCTCAGAGTCGGACAAGTCGATCGTGTACTGCTTCCATTCACGAGACAAGGTGATGGGTCCGATGGCTTCCTG
>JAGOUK010000061.1:0-2388 GCA_018061225.1 Candidatus Omnitrophota bacterium
GTTGAGCGGTTGTCATGAGGGCCTTAACTTAAACGAGGGAGACCGCGAAGTCAATCAGGACTTGGACGCGGGGATCAGCTTGAAATACCGGCGAAGGCGAAGTTGATTTAGGAACGAGACACGCACAAACTGAAGGCCCAGGCCGTATTGATAGGGATCCGTGGCCTTGGTGACCCAAACCACGCGCGCGCGGGCGACAAAACGATCGGCTTTGAACGGACTGTCCAGACCGGGCAACGTTTCGATGGCGACATTAAGCTCGTCGCCAATCCCCGGATACTCGCGCATATTCCTCACGGCGATGAGAAGCTCGGAGCTGCTGACGGATGGAAAACGTCTCGTGCCATTATCGCGCTTTTCATGATCCTGATCCGCCTGCTGCTGAAAAATCCGCTCATCGAGCTTCACAAACGCGCCGCCTTGCGAAAAATTGATCACCACCAGCGGAAACTTGATTCCCCGGCACAGCAGCTGCGCGCCGGTCGTGTGCAGGTGCCGTTCCGGACGGTGCCACCAGCGGCGCGCCGGCTCCGTGTAAGCAAGCCTCGCCTGCGATGCCAGCAGCGCCGTCGGCGCGGCAAACCAGAACATCGTCGCGACGATCTGCGTGGGTGACTCCAACACACCGGTCGAAAATTGAAAAAGTTTGAATCCCACGAAGTAGACCGATAGAAAAATCAGGTAAAAAAGCGAGGGCTTGGTGACCCAGAGCAGTGCCGTGGCCGCTGTGATGGCACAAAACAATTCGCGGGCAAACACCCAGGAGCTCATGGCGGCCGCGTCCATGCCCGCCGGCGCATGCCTCGCCTGCCACCAATAAATCGCCGGAAAAACCAAATAACCCAGGGCAAGGAACTTGGAGAGCTGGGGCTTCTGCCAAAAACCTGAGATAGGACTATTGACCACGTGCTTTTTGGACATAAAATATCTCTATGCAAATGTATATTTTGAATGATAATCTACTATCATTCTTAATTAAGTTATTACACTATTAGACATGCTTATTCAAGGGATAGGCCTTATTTTTTCATAAAATAATTTGTTTATGACACAAACTCCTGTTTACGATCTTCTTATCATCGGCGGCGGTATCGCGGGGGCCGGAATTGCCCGGGATGCGGCCCTGCGCGGCGCCCGAGTTCTACTGCTTGAGAAAAAAACCTTCGGCTCCGGTACTTCCAGCCGCAGCTCGCGTCTCATTCACGGCGGAATCCGCTACCTGGAAATCGCATGGAGTTCCTTGCTCTCGGGTAATCTGGGCGGTGCGGCGCGGAACTTTAGATTTGTTTTTTCGGCGCTGAGAGAATGCCGGACATTGGAGCGCACCGCCCCTGACCTCGTGAAGCCGATTTCCCTCCTTATCCCGATCTATAAGACAGATCCGCGCCGGCCCGGGACCGTGTATGCCGGCGCCTGGCTCTATTGGCTGCTGGCGGCATTATCGGGCGGCGGCATGAAACCCAAAATGCATCGGGGAGCGGAAGCGGCCAGGCGGGTTTTGCCGCAGCTGCGGGCAGAAGGCTTACTCGGCGCGGTTGAGATTTGGGACAGGACCACGGATGACCGTGAGCTCGTGCGTCAGACCATCGAAAGCGCTCAACGCGCGGGTGCTATATGTCTGGAGCAGGCCTTGGTGACCGGGTGGGAGCGGGACGAATCAGGATCCGGATTTAGGGTTCGTTCGCGAATCGGTGTTGCCGAAACAACTTTTAAAACCCAAACACTGGTCAACGCGTCGGGACCCTGGCTGGACCGTGTTCGCGGAATCAGCGGGGCCGCCGCGTCGACGCCGCTCATCTCCCCCGTCGCCGGAGCCCATATCACGGTGCGGCCGTTCCTCCCCGTTTCCGCGTTGCTGCAGGCGAAGGACAAGCGTATTTTTTTCTGCATCAACTCCCATGACGGATGCCGCATCGGGACGACCGAACGTGATTGCGATGACCCGGATCAGGTTCGGGCGACCGAAGAGGAGATCAAATACCTACTGGAGTCGGCGGCCTTTTATTTTCCGGATCAGCACCTCACCCGCGCGGATATCATCAGCACGGATGCCGGTATCCGACCGCTGGCCCGGCCCGCCAAGGCGGTGAGCGCTCACGCGACTTCGCGCGAGCATGTCATCACACGGGACGCTTCCGGCATCGTGAATGTCGCCGGCGTCAAACTCACCGACTACCGCCGCGCGGCTGAAGACACCATCGACTTCCTGCTGCCCGACCTGCTTCGCCACAACCCCCGCATCCTGCGCCGCTGCACAACAGCCGTCACTCCGCTTTAATTCAAGCGCGCCAAACCAGTTACCGACCACGGGTAGTTTGCAGCTTCGTGCCGCTTTGACGCCGATCGACAGCTTGCCGCGCGCAGGCTGCTAGGGGAGTCACGCCGGAG
>JAGOUK010000061.1:2488-7459 GCA_018061225.1 Candidatus Omnitrophota bacterium
GCCGGAGCCTGCGGCAAGCTCGCGTGAGGCGGCACGCGGAACGAAGCTGCAAACTACCCGTGGTCGGAGATTGGCTTGGTTAGACCCAGGCTTTGGAACGGGAGACGGCGCGGAGCCAGTTGGAATGGAGGCGGTTGCGGTCGGCGGGGTTCATGCGGGGTTTGAAGACGCGGTCGACGCGGCGGTATGAGAGAAAGTCGGCTTGGTTTTTCCAGACGCCGGCGGCGATGCCGGCCAGGGCGGCGGCTCCGAGTGCGGTGGTTTCGGTGACGACCGGCCGTTCGACCGGGACGCCCAGAATATCCGCCTGAAACTGCATCAGCCAGTCATTCTTAACCGCTCCCCCGTCCACGCGTAATCCCTTCACGGGCAGGCCGGCTGCCTCATGCACCAGATCCGCGACATCGCGCGTTTGATAGGCCATGGATTCCAGCGCAGCGCGGACTAGGTGCTCGCGGCGAGTTTGACGAGTCAGGCCGATAATAAGTCCGCGAGCGTTCGGGTCCCAGTGAGGACATCCGAGCCCGGCCAAGGCGGGAACAAAATAGACGCCGTCATTAGATGTGAGTGACTCCGCCATGACTTTGGAGTCGGCGGCGGTACCGATGATCTTAAGGCCATCACGCAGCCATTGCATCGCGGCACCGCCGATAAACACAGATCCTTCCAAAGCGTATCGAAGAGTCGTCCCGGTAGAAGCAGCTACTGTGGTGATGAGGCGGTCATTCAACCTGAGCTTAGAGCCGGTCTCCGCAACCAGAAAAAGCCCCGTCCCGTAAGTGTTCTTGATCACGCCTTGCGGCGAAACACCTTGGGCAAAAGCGGCCGCCTGCTGATCGCCTGCGGCTCCAAGAATAGGGATAGCCGCGCCGATAGCATCGAGAGTGGTGATGCCGCGAGGCGCTGAGCATGGCAGCACTTCCGCCAGTGCTCCCGCAGGAGCGCGGAAAAGCTCGAGCAGCTTGGAGTCCCAGCGGCCTTTTCGAATATCGTAAAGAAGCGTGCGGGAGGCATTGGTGGGATCTGTCGTGAAGCTGTCGCCGCCCGTAAGCTTCCAAATCACCCAGGAGTCGATGGTGCCGATGAGCGCGGTTCCTGCTTTAAGCGCCTTCGCGACCGCCGGCAAATGCTCCACCATCCAACGGATCTTACTGCCGCTAAAATACGGGTCCAAAAAAAGTCCCGTTTGCCGGTGTATCGCGGGCTCGAGCCCCCGCTGCTTGAGCTTAAGACAAAGATCACTGGTCCGGCGGCACTGCCACACGATGGCCGGCGCCAATGGGCGGCCTGTTGAGCGGTCCCAAACAACAACCGTTTCGCGCTGATTGGTGATGCCGAGACCCGCGACTGTGCCGGTCCCGGATTTTTTAAGCGCTTCACGGATCACCCGTTGAACGGAACGCCAGATCTCTTCGGCATCATGCTCGACCCAGCCGGCTTTGGGATATTTTTGTGTGAATTCTCGGTAGGAGGATGCGATCAGGTTTTGCCGGCGGTCAAAGATCATCGCCCGGTTTCCCGTGGTGCCGCAATCCAATGCCATGATCCGGTCCGGTGTCATGCGCATTTTTTCTCCCTAGATGTTTTGAAGCGCTTTTTTCTCAGAAGGATGGAATATTTTGCCGAGAATATCATGCTTCGCAACCGGGCCGAAGGTCCGGCTGTCACGGCTCACGGGTCGATTATCCCCCATCACGTAGTAACGGTCGCGCGGCACCAAGGTGATCTTCAGCCCATTTTCGCCGGAATCCGTACGAGTGGTCGGCGGTAAATAGGGTTCAGAAATGGGCGCCTTATTGATGCGCACATACCCGTCACGCACTTGCACGACATCGCCGGGCAGGCCCACCACCCTCTTGATCTCCAATTCCGAATCCATGGGGTCACGAATAACAACGATGTCGCCGCGCCGCGGGGCGGCCTTCCAGTACACCCACTTATGGAACAAGAATCGGTCACCATCATCCAACGTGGGGTACATGCTCAGCCCCTGTATCACCACCGACCCAATCACCCATTGATGCATGACGAACGCGATGAATAGGGATCCGAAGATGATCGCGGTGATCTTACGGTCGGTGCGGCGCTCATGTTTGACGTAGCGGGGATCGAAGAATTTGCGTTTGTATTTTTTGCCCATCAGGCCTTCGCCTCCTGTGAGATGAGAACCATGGAAGTTTTGGGGGAAGATTGTTTTGCTTCCGGCTCAATCTCCCTCGGAGCGTGTTTATACAGAGCGTCGGGGCGGTGCGGCTCCAGCCGCCTGAGAAGCCTCATGTCATACGCGTGCCCGAGTCGCATCGACTCGTCAAAGTGATGGATTGCCTCCAGCCATTCTCCCCGGTCTGCCAGCCCCGCAGCAAGATTAAAGTGCGCCACATCGTCATAGGGATCCAGAATGATCGCAGTCCGCCAAGCGTTGACGGCGTCCTCCGGCCGTCCCGCAGCGCGCAGAGCCACGCCCAGATTGGTGCGGATCTCAGGATCGGAAGGACTGGCCTGCTGAGCCGCCTCGAGCAGTTCCACGGCCTGAGCCGATTTGCCCGCTCGGTTATAAAGCGCCGCAAGCTGCGAGAGGTAGACTGCCAGAGATTCCCTCTTCGTGAGACTGCGCATATAAAACGGCTCCCCTTTATGGACGAAGAACTTCCGCCGATAAAAGCTATCCGACCGTGACGTACCTCCCCGGTCGAGCGTTTCCAGATTCAGATGCGCGTCGCCATTGTCATACCTCACAAAAAAATGCTCCGGCACCGAAACCCCCCGCACCGGAAGGGCCGCCTCATCCGCCGCCGCCAAATAGATCAGCGACAGACTCAGACACACGCCGCGATGGTGCTCCAACACCTCGCTCAGTAAAGCCGTGGCAGTGTCCGCCCGCGCGGCGAAGTCCTGATCGGGAACTAAACCTTCCACCGTAAACACGGCATGCCTCAGCGCGGCGGCGGTCTCGCCGGCTCCACCCTGAATGATCTGGGACCGGGTTTTCCAGGAGATACGCCTGAACGCGTCTATCAGGGCTGGTTGATCCACGGGCTTGCCAAGAAGATCCCGCGATGCCTTATCCGTGATCGCCGCCAGCGAATCCGCCAGAACGATCGCGTCGGGTTCGCGCGTCACAAAGTCATTCCATTCCTCCGCGGAGGCCGATACCGTCCACGAGCCTACGACAAAAGAAACAACGATCCAGGCAAGGCTCTTTTTACCGCTCAAACTCATGTCAGCATGCTCTTTCTATTTCTTGGAGGAGCCCAAGCTTGCCGGCCAAGTCCTCTGGATCAGCGCCTGGGCTTTGCGTCCATCGATCGATCACGGCCAACCGCGGCAAAAGGCCTTTGCGGTTGGCGATCTGTATGCTTAAGCCCGGCCGGGCGTTCAACTCCAAAATCAAAGGTCCAAGCGTTTCATCAACCACAAAATCGATACCCATGTACCCCAGACCAAAAATGCCGTACGTCTTCACGGAAATATCCAATAGATTCCGCCAGAACGGGATTTCTAGGCCGGCGATCAATTCGTTGGTGTCCGGATGCCGCTCAATGAAGCGATTGCGGCAGACACCGCCGCGCGTGACTCCCGTCGTCATATCCACACCCGCCCCGACCGCGCCTTGATGGAGATTGGCTTTGCCGTCGGACTGCCGCGTCGGCAGACGCAGCATGGACATGACCGGCACACCCTTGTAAAGAATGATACGCACATCCGGCACCCCGCGGTACACCAGCGGGGCAAAAGCAGAATGGCTCTTAACGCGGTACTCGAGAATGACGCGATCATCATCACCGCCCAGCGAATAGAGGCCGGCCAGGGTG
The DNA here is from genome assembly GCA_018061225.1 of Candidatus Omnitrophota bacterium. GTDB lineage: Bacteria > Omnitrophota > Gorgyraeia > 2-02-FULL-51-18 > JAGOUK01 > JAGOUK01. The sequence continues at coordinate 6,301 of JAGOUK010000061.1, forward strand.
TTCACAACATGGTATTCAAGGTCATCGTAAGAGAGCTTTTCGCCGCTGGCCTTGACCCAGGAATCTCCTGATCTGCCCGTGATGATGATGATGCCGCGGCCTTCCGCTCCGCGCGCGGGCTTGAGCGCGAAGTCAGTAGGAAAGTTAGGCTTGAGAAGCAGCGGCTTGAAGTCATGCGCGCGCTCGATCGCGGCATACACCGCCGGTGTCGGAATGCGGTGCCGGACTAAGAGCTCCTTGGTCCGAAGCTTATCGTCCACGAGCGGGTAAAGCCCCCGGGGATTGTTCTTTAGAATGTACCCGGCGTTCCGCTGATTCATGCCCAGCACGCCGAGCTTCCGTAACGCCCAAGGACTGATCACGATTGCGGCTTGCTCCTGTTACGGCCGATCGCCCGCGCGAGATCCTTAAACCGGATCAACTCAAGCAGGCGGTAACCCGTGTAACGGCCGAGCAGCAACAGCAGCCCCATGATGACGAGCAATATTTCTGGGAATGAAAAAAGGAATTGCCGCAGGCTCGGAATCCCAAATATGAAGTAAAGCACCGCTGCCAGCGCGGCTGTTCCGGCCGCCGTCTGAAACGCCGAAAAATTACCGTCTTCGATCTGCGCGACCGAGAACCTTTCGATCATCCATGTCATGATGATCATCGGAAAGAATGAAAAATACAAGATCTTATCGTGGCTCGAGCGCACGCTAAAGACAAACAGCGCCAGCACCATCATCACAACAAAGGTAAGAATGATGGACAGGCGCGGGATACCCAGAATATACAGCTTGTCCAAAACGTAACGCAGCACCAACCCCGTCAGAATGATGGTGAAAAGACACGCCAGCCCCGTCGGAACCGAAATCTCGCGAAAAGCAGCCGCTAGAAGGATCGGAGCAAAAGTCCCGAACGTCGGGATACCCACCACCGTCCTAAAAAACGCTATCACCAGCGCCCCGATCGGGATGAGCAGGAGAAAATGAGCAAAGCCCTGAGTGCGGGCAGGCAAAACGTACAGCGACCAGGAGTACTCAACGCTCCTGGGCCGTTCGGGTGTGATTTCAAAAGTAGTCTCAATCGCGTCCACCCCAAATCTGCGAAATTGGGCCACATCACCGCGGTAAAGCTCCAGGTATTTGTCCGGAACCATCGCGAAGTAATTGTTCAC
>JAGOUK010000062.1 GCA_018061225.1 Candidatus Omnitrophota bacterium
GAGCTCAACCATTTCGAGGTTGCAGCGCTGCTTAAACGTTTTGTCCGCGTCCCAGATATAAGCCAATCCGCCCGACATGCCGGCCGCGAAGTTCCGTCCGGTGGGTCCGATGACGACCACCACGCCGCCCGTCATGTATTCGCAGCCGTGATCGCCGACGCCTTCGACAACGGTCTCAACGCCCGAATTACGCACGGCAAAGCGTTCTCCGGCAAGCCCGCGGGCGAATAATTCGCCCTGGATACCGCCGTAAAGGACCACATTGCCGACGATCATATTTTTTTCGGGCACATAGGGCGAGTTGCGGTCCGGCATGACAATGATGCGGCCGCCGGAAAGTCCCTTGCCCACATAATCATTGCCGTCGCCTTCCAGCTTGAGTGTCACGCCGCGCGAGAGGAAAGCGCCAAAGCTCTGACCCGCCGATCCGCGGAAGTGGATCTGAATGGTGTTCTCCGGAAGACCCTTCATGCCGTATTTACGGGCGATGTCCGAACTTAAAATCGTTCCAACCGTGCGGTTGATATTCCGGATCGGCAATTCCGCGGTCGCGGGCTTCTGGGATTCGATCGCGTCCTTACAAATCTCGAGCAGCTTCATATCGAGCGCCTTTTCGAGACCATGATCCTGACTCCCCGTGTGGCTGATCGAGACACTCGCGGGCACGTCCACCCGGTGAAGGATCTTCGAAAGGTCGAGGTGTTTGGCCTTCCAATGATCCACGTCCTCACGCTGCTCGAGCCAGTCGACGCGGCCGATGAGTTCTTCAAATTTGCGCACACCGAGCTCGGCCATGAGTTCGCGCACCTCCTCAGCGAGGTACATAAAGTAGTTAACAACGTGCTCGGGCTTGCCGGTGAATTTTTTGCGGAGCTCGGGGTCCTGCGTCGCGATACCGACTGAGCAGGTGTTCAAATGGCATTTGCGGAGCAAAATACAGCCCGACACCACCAACGCCGAGGTCGAAAAGCCGAATTCATCCGCCCCCAGCATGGCGGCGATCACGATATCGCGGCCGGTCTTGAGCTGTCCGTCGGTCTGCACGCGGATACGGCCGCGCAAGTCGTTGAGCACCAGAACCTGCTGCGCTTCGGAGATACCCAGCTCCATCGGAAGTCCGGCATGCTTGATTGAGGTCTGCGGGGAAGCGCCGGTGCCGCCCTCGAAGCCCGAGATCAGCACGTGATCGGACTTGCCCTTGGACACGCCGGCGGCGACGGTGCCGACACCGATCTCAGAAACAAGTTTGACGGAAACATCCGCGGCGCGGTTGGAGTTCTTGAGATCATGGATGAGCTGCGCCAAGTCCTCGATCGAATAAATATCATGATGCGGCGGCGGCGAAATCAGACCCACGCCCGGAGTGGTGAGACGCGTCTCCGCGATCTCCTTAGAAACTTTATGTCCGGGCAGCTGACCGCCTTCGCCGGGCTTCGCGCCTTGCGCCATCTTGATCTGAAGCTGGTCGGCGTTGACGAGGTACTCGATGGTGACGCCGAAACGTCCTTGGGCAACCTGCTTGATGCGGCTGCGGCGGCTGTCGCCGTTGGCGTCCTTCACAAAACGCTTAGGATCTTCGCCGCCTTCGCCCGTGTTAGAGAATCCGCCAAGACGGTTCATCGCGATCGCGAGCGTCTCGTGCATTTCTTTGGAGATAGAGCCGTAGGACATCGCTCCGGTCGCGAACCGCTTAACGATCTCCGCCGCGGACTCCACCTCAGCGATGGGCACCGGCAGGCCTTTTTTAAAGCGCAGCATGCCGCGGATGGTCGCGCCGTTCTTGGAAGGGTCATCGAGTGTCGCGGTGTATTTCTTAAATATTTTGTAGTCTCCGGAGCGGACCGAGTGCTGCAAGAGCGCGATCGATTCGGGATTGTACATGTGATATTCGCCGTCGCGGCGCCAATGGTAGCTGCCGCCCTCTTCGAGCTCCGTGCTTCCGCCCTGAGTGTGCGGGTAAGCGCGCTCATGACGCAAGAGCGCCTCGCGGGCAACTTCCTCAATGCCGATGCCGCCAATACGGGAGGCAGTGGCCGTAAAATACCGCTCGATCAGAGCGTCGCCCAGACCCACCGCTTCAAAGATCTGCGCGCCGCAATAGGACTGAATGGTCGAAATACCCATCTTTGACGTGATCTTAAAGAGGCCTTTGCGCGCGGCCTTGAGAAAATTCTTCTTCGCCTTGTCCGCGTCGAGTTCTTTGCCGTAATGGCCGAGCTTGATCTCGTTTTCGATGGTCTCAAGGGCCAGGTACGGATTGACCGCGTTCGCGCCATAGCCGATAAGCGTGGCAAAGTGATGCATTTCGCGCGCCTCGCCGGTCTCAGAAACGAGGCTCACGCGGGTGCGCGTCCCCTTGCGGATAAAGTGATGATGCAGCCCGGCCATGGCCAAGAGCGACGGAATGGCCGCGTGACGCGCGTCAGTTCCGCGGTCGGACAGGATCAGGATGGTCGCGCCGCGCCGGACCGCGTCATCCGCGTCCTTAAAAAGTTTTTCCATCGCCGGCTCAAGTCCCTTGACGCCCTGATCGGCGCGAAAGATTGTCTCCAGTGTCGCGGACTTAAGGCCGGGGGCTTCAAACTCGCGGATCTGTTCAAGCTGTTCGCTGGTCAGGACCGGAAGTTCCAAACGAAGACGGCGCGCGTGTTCGGGCGACTCGTCCAGCAGGTTCTGCTCGGAGCCGAGCATGACGTCCGCGCCCATGATGATCTCTTCACGGATCGCGTCTACAGGCGGATTCGTCACCTGCGCAAAAAGTTGTTTGAAGTAGCTGGAGAGCGGCTGCGGCAGCTTGGACAACACGGCGAGCGGCGTGTCATGTCCCATGGAGCCGGTGGCTTCCTGCCCCTCGGCCATGGGCTTGAGAACGATCTTTAGATCTTCCAGCGTGTACCCAAAGGACGCCTGCTTGGCCGCGAGATTTTCGGGCGCCGTGTGGCGAAGATGTTTGGGCTTCGGAAGACTTTTGAGCTCGGTGATATTTTTTTCCACCCAAGCCTTGTAGGGCTTGCTGGTGGCGGCGGCGCGCTTGATCTCTTCATCTTCAACGATGCGTCCTTCATGCGTGTCGACGAGGAACATCTTGCCGGGCTGCAGACGGCCGCGGTACAGCACTCGCTTGGGCTCGATGGGCAGCACGCCGGACTCAGATGCCATGACCACCAGATCATCATCGGTGATCAGCCAGCGTGAAGGACGAAGTCCGTTGCGGTCCAGAATGGCGCCGATGTAACGGCCGTCCGTGAACGCCACCGCCGCCGGGCCGTCCCACGGCTCCATGAGGCAGGAGTGGTACTCATAAAAAGCTTTTTTGTCCGCGTCCATCGACTCGTGTCCGCTCCACGCCTCGGGCACCATCATCATGACGGCATGCGGCAGCGGCCGGCCGGACAGCACCAGAAGCTCGAGCGCGTTGTCAAAAATAGACGAGTCAGAACCGGCGACGTCCAGAACGGGGATAACTTTTTTTAGATCTTCACCGAACTTGTCGCTGACAAATTGCTTTTCGCGGGCGCGCATCCAGTTGATATTGCCGCGCAGCGTGTTGATTTCGCCGTTGTGGGCGATGACGCGGTACGGATGAGCGAGCGACCAGCTGGGAAAAGTGTTGGTGCTGTAACGGGAGTGGACCAGCGCGATCGCCGACGTCATATCCTCGTCGGAGAGATCGCTGAAGAAGCGGTCCACCTGAGGGGAGGTCAGCTGGCCCTTGTAAACGAGGGTGCGCGCCGAAAGCGAGCAGACATAAAAGAAGTCGCGCTGGCCGAGTTCGATGGCGGAGTCAACCTTGAGCTCCACGCGGCGGCGGATTACATACAGCTTGCGCTCAAACTCAAGGTCGTCGCGAACATCCTTGCCGCGGCCGATAAACACCTGGCGGAACTCCGGCTCGACCGAATGTGCCACATGGCCGATCTGATTGGAATCATGCGGGACTTCGCGCCAGCCCAGGAAGCGCTGACCTTCCTCATGGATGATCTCTTCGATCCAGGACTCGATCAAGTTCTTTTCATTTTGACGGGTCGGGAGGAATACCAAGCCCGCGCCGTAATGCCCTTCCTTGGGCAGCTCGATATGAAGCTTGAGACATTCCCGACGAAGGAATTTATCGGGCATCTGAATGAGAATGCCCGCGCCGTCACCGGTGAGCGGGTCGCATCCGCAGGCGCCGCGATGCTCGAGGTTTTCGAGGATCTCCAGACCCTGCCGAACGATGTTGTGCGACTTGACGCCCTTCATGTGGGCGACAAAGCCTACACCGCAGGCGTCATGCTCATTCCGGGGGTCATAAAGACCCTGTTTGGGGGGTAGTCCGCGCATCGTCATAAATATTTAAAGGCTGTCGATACTCCTAACAAAGTAGGCATGAAAAACCAATGTAATATGAGCGGGTTATTTTATACTCCGAGCGGGCAGCCGTACAAGCAAAAACTCAGGGTTTAGGCTCTCGGGTCGGGCTAATCGCGGGACCAGTCGACGCGGCGGCGGAGGGACTTCTTCTGGCCGGTGGCAGCCTTCGAATCCAACATTTTGTCTTTGGCGCGGCGGGAACGGCGGCGCTTCTGGCGACGGATCTTGGAGGCGGCCTGCTCCCGGCGGCTCTGGGCGCCGAGCCGCTCGGCTTCGATCTTGTCGACGAGGATGCGGCGGGCGATGAAGCGGTTGAGCGACCGGGACCGTTCGGCCTGGCATTTGACCGACAGGCCGGTCGGTTTATGGACCAGCCATACGCAGGTCTCGACCTTATTGACGTTTTGACCGCCCTTCCCGCCCGACCGGGTGAAACTCTCCTCAAAGTCCGACTCGCGCAGGCCCAACCGCGCCATCCTCGCTTCAAGCGCATTCACCTTGTCCTGAGAGACCGGGTAAACACTCATCCCTTCACCGCGTGAGCCTGGAAAGCGGCGTAAAAAAATATGCCTTCGGGGTTCTTGGCGAGGTGCAGCAGGTGGCGGCGCATGGCGTCCATTTGATCGGCGTCGGTTTGGCCGGCGCGGCAGAGGGCCTCCCCCGGACCGCAAAACAGGTCGTGCCAAATCCGCATGAAGCGGCGGCGCGTCGAAGGGCTTTTCATCCGGCGGTCCATCAGAGGGCCGGCGGATTCAAAATAATCTATTTGAGCAAAACCAACGCTGGTCAAAAGAGCCGGGAGCTTGATCCCGATGTCGGGATCTCCGCCTAGTAATCGCTGATGCGCGTTGAACGCGGCCCAGTATTTTTCGACGGAGGCGTGATGCGGGTACATGTAGACGCCGGAATTAAAAACTTCCGTGCAATAAACCGATCCGCCTTTTTTCACCACGCGGCGGGCTTCTTTAAGAGCGGCGGCGGGGTCGCTCAAATGCTCCAACACAAAACAAATGAAGACCGCGTCAAAGCTGCCGTCCTTGAACGGCAGAGAATCCGCTTTGGCCTGCACCGGCACAAAGCGTTTGGTGCGGGTCTCGACTCTGAGCAGTCTTTCGGCGGCTGTGAGCTGCTCTGCTGAGGCATCCACTCCGGTGACTGTCAGCTGCGGCCACCTTTTAATTAGATGCCGGCTTTGAGCGCCGACGCCGCAGCCCAGATCCAAAACACTCCTGGATCCGGACAAGTCAATCCGCTTGAAGATCGAAGTCTCCAGCATCCGGGCCTGCTCCAAGAGACGGGCCTGCTCTGTTTTGGAAAAACCGTGAATGTACTTGGGGGGATCAGGCTTGAGCGGCACCGGATGAAGGGTCCGCCGTTTCGACGGCCGTGACCGCCTCGCGCATCAGACTCCACTGCCAGTTCTGAAAAAGTTCCTGAGGCCGGTCCGCGGCACCGTCATCATTACCGACAACAGCCTCAAGCACCGCGTTCGTGCAGATGAGTGAGGCATCCATCTTAAGCTCTTCAGAAAGGCGCTTGCGTTCGTCCTTCAGTTTCTGAAGGCGCGCCTCTTGTTCCTTGGTCCAACGGCGGAAGAGACCTTTTTTCTTTGCTCGCGCCAGCGTCCCGGGATCGGTCGCAAATGCCCGGGCTGCCGCCTCTTCAAGAGAAACGGGCTTGCGTTCGCGTACGCCCATCGGCAGCACTCCGCACTCCCAAAGAGATTGTTCGGGGTGCTGATCGATCCAGTTGGCGATCGGGATAATCTGCTCAGTGGAAAGAACTTTGAAGCGCGGACGATCACGCCGCTTAGCTTCTTCTTCGCGCCAATGCCAGAGCTCCTTGACCAGTGCCAGCGCGCGGCCGTGCACGTCTTTGGAGCCTTTGATGCGCCAGAGCTCGTCGGGATCGCTCTGACGGGTCACGGCGGTCTGCGCCACCATGACTTGAGTCATTTCCTCGTACCAGGCCAGACGCCCCAGCTCTTTGAGCTGCGCGGTCAGGATATCTTTAATCCTGAGCAAATAACGGGTGTCGTTGACGGCGTAGTCGAGCATGGATTGCGTGAGAGGCCGTTTGGACCAGTCGGCTTTTTGATTGGCCTTGGAGAGCACCACCGCGAAGTGCTGTTCCACCAGCGCCGCCAGACTCGGACGCGGATAGCCCGCAAACTGAGCGGCGAGCATGGTATCGAACACCCGGCCCGGCTGGTATCCCCCAAATTTACGGAGCATACGCACGTCAAAATCCGCGCCATGACAGAGCACTTCCCTTTCGCCAAGCACTTGCGTGAGCGGCGTCAGGTCCAGCTCGGTCAGCGGATCGACGATGAAGTTCTCTTCGGGCGAGCTGATCTGAATGAGGCACAGCTTCTCAAAGTAATGATGAAGACTGTCCGCCTCGGTATCGACCGCGATCGAATCAAACCGCTTCAGATGCAAAACCAGCGCGGCTAATTCGTCCTGAGCCGCGATGAATTTCATTAGAACGGCCACCAGAAGGGTTTTTTCTTCTTAGGGGGTTCCGGCGCGCGCGAGGGACGGGATCCCGAAGAGGGTCCGCCGCTACGGTGTTCGCCGGGACGGGAACTTCTGGAATCACGGCGCGGCGGGCCGCCGGGTCCGCTGCGTGGGCCGCCGCGATGTTCGCCTCTGGGGCCGCCGCGGTTTTCTCCACGAGGACCGCCGCGGTTTTCTCCACGGGGGCCGCTGCGGGGGCCGGAAGGACGGCGCGAGGGGCCGCCGGAATAACGGGTCGGGCCGGGACCAGCGTTAGAAACATAACCAGAATCTGATGCGGGTGTCATGCCGGGTTCACCGGAAGGAGCATCTCCCCTGTATCCGCGATCTTCGCGCGGTCCACGGTAATTGCCTCCGTCAGAATGTCTTGGGCCTGAACCCTGACCGCCGCCATGCTGGCGGGGACCGGAAGGACGCTGACCGAAGGAAGGTCTGGCT
>JAGOUK010000063.1 GCA_018061225.1 Candidatus Omnitrophota bacterium
TGCTGATCCCGTGCCGCAACGAGGCGCCCCGGCTGGAGTCTAACCTTCAGTCGCTCTTGGATCAGGATTATTCGGACTTCGAAATCATCGCGCTTGACGACAATTCTGACGACGCGACACCCGACATTCTCGCCAAACTCAGCCAAGCCCATGACCGCCTCAAGTTGCTGCGCGGCATGCCGCTGCCCGCCGGATGGCAGGGTAAAAATTACGCCTGCCATCAGCTTTCTCAAGCCGCCGCCGGCGACTGGCTTCTTTTCGTGGACGCGGACACGTTTCATGCGCCGGGGATGCTCAAGGCCGCGATGCAGGAAGCGGCGGACCGCAAGGCCGCCTTGGTCTCGACGTTTCCGCGGCAGGTTTTTTCGTCCAAGGGTGACGAGCTCACCGTGCCGCTCATGTTTTTTATTCTCCTGTCATTTTTGCCGATGTTCTTCACCGCCAAGCGGATTCCGTTCGCCAAGGGCGCCTTCGCGACCGGCTGCGGACAATTCATACTGGTTCGGAGGGATGCTTACCTTGAGGCCGGAGGCCATGCGGCCATTGGCGCGCGGATCTCCGAAGGTCCGCTGATCGCGAGCCGCGTCAAAGCCCTGGGCCACCGCATCGTGCTCGCCGATGGATCGGCCTGGACTTCTTGTCGGATGTACCGCGGCTGGAACGAAGTCTACCGCGGCTTCAGCCGTTCGGTGTTTGCCAGCATGGGCGGATCCGTCTTTGCGGCGGCGTTTTTTCTCACGGTACAGACCTATGTGTTCCACGGACCTTTCGTTCTTCTCACGGCCGCTCTGCTTCGAGGCGCGTTGACGCCGGCCGTTGCCGTTTGTTTGACCGCCGCTATCCTGCTTCCGATCTGGATGCGTCTGAGAATTCATCTGAAGACCGGGATGAGTCTCAAGTGGATTTGGGCTCACGCGCTGTCCATCGCCCTGTATCACGCGATCCTCATCAACTCTTTCCTGCAGTACCGAGTCTTCCGCAACACCTCCTGGAAAGGCCGCTCCTATGCCGCTCCCCAAACTTAATAAGCCCGGACCTGTGAAGATCGCGGGTGCTGGGCCGGCGGGGTTGGCAGCGGCGACGGTGCTCGCGAAGGCCGGATGGCGGGCGGAAGTGCACGAACAAAGCGACCGCGTCGGCGCGCGGTGGAAGCGCGGGCTTCAGATCCTCGAAAACTTTTCGGAAAAGGAAGATATTCTTGGCTTCATGGAACGCTCGGGTCTTGAGGCGTCGTTTTGGCGTTCTCCGATCCGGGAGATCACGCTCTGGGCCGGCCGCGGGAAGCGGCATAGCTTTAAGAGCGACGAGCCGCTCGGGTACTTTGTCCGGCGCGGGGCGCAGCCCGGGGAGTTGGATCGCGGACTCTTGGATGCGGCATCGGCGGCGGGAGCGGAGATTCGCTTCGGGTCGCGGCTCGGGGCCGGCGAAGCACAAATCCGCGCGACGGGTCCGCGGCGTGTCAACGGAATCGGCAAGGAAGTGACGTTCAAGACGCCGCTGAGTGACCGCATGACGGTGATTCTGGATCCTGAGTTGGCGCCGGGCGGTTACGCCTATCTCTTCGTAGTCGACGGAGAAGCGACGATGGGCATGGCCATCTTGAGCGGCTATAAGCGCGTGGACGAACTCTATCAGCGCACCGCCAAGCGTTTTGTCGAGATCGAAGGAATCGACCCGTCCGGCGGTGAAGAAGCGGTGCTCGTCGCTAATTTTTTTCTCAAGAGCAGTCTGCAGGGGCCGGAGGGGGAGATCTGGGCCGGCGAGGCGGGCGGGTTTCAGGATTACCTCTTCGGGTTCGGGATGCGTTACGCGATCACCAGCGGCATCCTGGCGGCCCGGAGTATTTGCGAAGATCTGGAGTACAATAAGCTCTGGCGAGAGACGCTGCTGGGCAAGCAGAAGGTGAGTCTGTGGAACCGTTTTTTGTACGAAAAAGGCGGCCCCTGGGTGCCCGGATTGCTCATCGGAATGGCTCAGCGTTCCGGAAGTCTCAGAGGTTTTTTGCAGCAATTTTACGCGCCGGCCGCCTGGCGGCTCACGATGGCGGATCTTCTGGCCGGTTCGTGGAAATCCCGTAAACTGATTTTGAATCCTAAGGACTTGAATGGCGACTCAGACATTGAATCTTGACGAAGCGTACCGGTACTGCGAAGAGCTCATGTGCCGGCGGGAATCGAACTTTTCGCTCGGCTTCACTTTTTTGCCCGACGACAAGCGGCGCGCGATCCATGTGGTGTACGCATTCTGCCGCTTTGTGGACGATGTTTCTGATGAAGCGGACGGCGTCGGTGCGGGCGTGTCATCCGGGCCGACGGAGTCGGACGGAGCCGCGCTAAGCCCCGAGCAGCTTCTGGCCCGTTGGACGGGCGAATTGGACCATGTCTATAAGGAAGGCACCGCCACGCACCTGATCAGCACGGCGCTTTTGGATGTCCTTAAGCGCTACTCGATCCCGCGTGATGGCTTTCAGGACTTGATCGATGGCTGCGTCCGCGACCAGGAGTACAAGCGTTACCCTGACTTTAAGACCCTGTCCCGATACTGTGATTTAGTGGCAACCAGCATCGCAAAGGTGTCGCTGCCGGTGTACGGTTTTCGCAAAGACCCTCGCATCATCAAGCATGGGCGCGACCTGAGTTTTGCATTTCAATTAACAAATATATTGAGAGACATTGGTGAGGATCTCGGGCGCGGGCGCGTCTACGTGCCAGCCGAAGATTTTGCCCGTTTTGGCCTCACGGTCGAGTCCGTGGTGGACGGCAGCTGCGACCCCGCGAAGCGTGAAGCGTTTTACCGGTTTGAAGCGGAGCGCTGCGAGACGTATTTTAAATCCGGGTGGGAAGTAATAGAATACCTGGATGCGGACAGCCGCCCTTGCGTGCGGGTGATGTGGGCCGCCTATCACCGGCTCCTCGAAAAGATCCTCGCCGATCCCGCGGCGTCGCTCAAGACGCAGACCGTATTAACCCCGGCTGACAAAAAAGCCATCACCGAAAAGTACGCCCAATGACCCCTGAAGGCAAAAAATATCTTTCCAAAATGAACGACTTCGGCGAAGTGCTCGACCGCCAGCACTCCGTGTACGGATCCGCCTTCGTCAAATCCATGATCGAAAACGGCGGAGGCTTTGATTCTGCCAAGACCGGCGTGTCCTACCGCATCCCGTCACACTTCGGATTCTGTTACGGGGTTGAGAAGTCCATCGACATGGCCTTTGAGACCGTGAGACGCTTCCCGAACCGGCGCATTTTTTTGACGCATGACGTGATCCATAACCCGAAGGTCAATCAGGACCTTAAGGAAAAGCACGTCGTCGTGCTCAATCGCACCCCGGACAATCAGCTGATCCTGGACACGCTGACCAAGGACGATATCGTCGTGATTGCCGCATTTGGCTCCAAGAACCGCGACGTGGAGCAGCTTAAGAAAAAAGACCTGCTCATCGTCGATACGACCTGCGGCGCGATCGTGCTGGTCTGGAAGCGCGTCGAAAAGTACGCGCAGAACAAGTACACCTCGGTGATCCACGGGATTTGGGATCATGAAGAGACACAGGCGACCGCGAGCCAGGCCACCAAGTTTGGCTGGCATTTCATCATCATTCGCAATCATGAGGAAGCCCGCGACATCGAGCGTTTTCTGAAGAAAGAGATCACGTCCGAAGCATTCATGAAGAAATATGCGGGCAAGTCCTCCGAAGGGTTCGACCCGGCGGTGCATCTTCAGCGCATCGGCATCGCGAGCCAGACCACGATGCTCAAGTCCGAGACACTTGAGATACAGGAGTATCTGAAAGGCGTGTACGAAGCCTCTTTTGCTTCCGACAAGCCGGCGGAACATTTTATGAAGTACGACACGATCTGCTCGGCCACTCAGGAACGGCAGGATGCCCTTTTTGATCTGCTCGAGCAGAAGCTGGATCTCATGATCGTCATCGGCGGCTTCAACTCGTCGAACACCACGCATCTGTCCGAGATCGCGTCGCTCAAATTTCCGACCTTTCACGTCCGCGGACCGGAAGATTTGTTGGATGCCAAAACGGTGCGTCATCTCGACCCCGCCAAGCTGGAGATCCGTGAATCCGCCGATTGGCTTCAACCCAATATTAAAACTGTCGGAATCAGCACCGGGGCATCCACGCCCGACGTGCTGATCGAAAAAGTCATCGCCCGAGTAGAGGAATATTTAAGCGCATGAAGTCCAAATCCCTGGAACGCATCGAAGAAAAGCTGCAATCACTCGACGAAACCTCTTACCGTTACCGCGTGCTGGAGACCTGCCGCCGCTTCAAGACCAGCTGGATCGAGCTCGGGGAAGCGCTGTTCGCCTGCCACCGCGACAAGATGTACGCCGAATGGGGCTACACGACGTTTGAAGCGTATTGCCTGAAGGAGCTGGGCATTAAGCAGCCGACGGCAGCCAAGCTGCTGAAGTCCTACCACTTCCTTGAGACCGAAGAGCCCGAGTACATCGAAAAGGTTCGCGGTGAAGTGATGCCGGAAGAAAAGCACCCCGACTTGGACTCGGTTAATTTGCTGCGCCTCGCCCGCAATAACAAAAAATTTGACGAAGGTCAGTACAAGAAGATCCGCAAGCAAGTGCTTGATGACGCGCGCGAGCCCCAGGACGTGCGCAAGGAGCTGCGGATGCTGTCGGACCGCGGCCCCGAGAAGGATCCGGAGCAGGTGCGCGCCGAACGCCGCGGTAAATTCTTGAAGTCGCTGATCCGTCAGCTCGAAAACTACAAGCTCGAAGCGATGGGCAACAAATTTTTGCCGCCGCGGCTGATCGATATGATGGATGATCTGTCGGAAGGAATTGAGAAAGAGGCCGCCCGCGACTGAACGGCAGATAACTAAAGAGGGGTGACTTCATGAAGCATATCCTGCTTGTTGAAGACGACGAAGACATTCAGAGTATTTACAAAGAGATTCTGCAGCATCATTTTGATGTGAAGCTCAGCCAGGCCTTTGACGGACGTCAGGGATTGGCCGCCGTCCGCCGCGAGAAGCCGGACCTCATCATCCTGGATATCCTGATGCCGGTGATGAGCGGGGATGAATTCTTGAAGGAGTTCCGTCTGACCGCCGAATTCAGAGATGTTCCGGTGATCGTGTGTTCCGTCAATCAGACACTGGCCAACAATCTTCATCGTCAGGGTCTGGCCAATGCCGTTATGCCCAAGCTCTTCGCGCAAAGAGACCTGATCGAACTGGTGGTCCGCTTCCTGGGCATTCACCCCAAAACTAAGAAATGAAAAAAACGGTCAAGCTCGCCGCCAGCATCCGCACCGCCGCACAGAGGATACTCGAAGCAGACCGTATCCTGATCTCCAGCCATGTGCACCCGGACGGGGACACCATGGGCTCTCTGCTCGCACTCGGCTTAGGCCTTCTTTCTATCGACAAAAGCGTCGTGATGGTGAGCCCTGACGGCTTGCCGCCGAGATACCGCTTCCTGCCGGGGTCCGAACTCGTGCTCGACACTTGGGAGGGCCGCGTGGATTTGGCCATCGCGGTGGATTGCGGCACGATCCGCCAGCTTGGCAAATTTGGCAAATTGTTTGAATCCACCCGCAATACGATTCAAGTCGATCATCATGACTTTGCCGATGTATTCGGTAAGCTGCTCGTGGCGGATCCCGCCGCCGCCGCGGTGGGAGAGATCATCTATGACCTTCTTAAGGTGCTGAAGGTCAAGATCACCCCGATGATCGCGACCTGCCTTTTGACCTCCATCATTGTGGACACCGGCGCCTTCCGCTTCGCGAACATCCGCGGCAGAACATTTAGGATTTGCGCGGATCTTCTCGACCGCGGCGTGGACCTCAAGTATCTCCTCGAAGAAGCCTATTGGAAAAAGTCCGAAACAACCGTGCGGCTCGAAGCCGTTAGCGTGAATCAGATGAAATTTGAACGCAACGGCCGCGTGGTGTGGTCGTATGTGAAGCACGCGGACTTCAAGAGGGTGAACGGATTGGCTTCCGACGTGGACGGAGTCGCCGATGACCTGAGGTCCATCGACGGCGTGAAGGTTGCCGCGCTCATGCGCGAAAACGAAGAAGGCGGCTGCCGTGTCAGCCTGCGGTCTGAGGCGGGGATCAATGTCGCCAAGATCGCTCAGGTGTTCGGCGGCGGCGGACACTTCAATTCTGCCGGTTGCCACATGAAAAACACCAAGGCCAACAGGGACAAATTGGTCCGTATCCTCTGCGGAGTCGTTTGATGGGCAGAATCCTTCACGATTATCACATGCACACTTCGCGCTGCGGTCACGCGACGGGCACCATCGAGGAGTACATCGCGGAAGCCAAGCGTAAGGGGCTGGAAGAGATGGGAATGTCCGACCACCTCCCGTTCCTCACACACCGTGACGCCTCTTACACCATGGACCTGACCGAACTTCCTTTTTATCACATTGATATGGAGCGCGCCCGGGCCGCGCATCCGGACCTGTCGATCAAAATCGGCATCGAAGCCGACTACTTTCAGGGCCTTGAGGAGGATGTCCGCGAGCTGGTCGGACGTTACGCCTACGACTTTGTGATCGGCTCGGTGCATTTTATGAAACAGCCTGAAGGGGATTGGGCTTTTGATGACCCGCGTGAGATCGAGCGGTGGAAAAACGCGGACGTCAACGAGATCTACCGCAATTATTACCGGCTGCTGCAAGGCGCCGCCAAGTCGCGCGTTTACGACATCATGGGTCACGTGGACCTCGTCAAAAAGTTCGGCCACCGCGCCTCGATCGACCTCACGGAGCTGGTGCGGGAGACAGCGCAGGTCTTCGCAAGGTCAGAGGTCACGCTCGAGATCAACACTTCCGGTCTCCGCAAACCAGTTAAAGAGATTTACCCCTCGCTGGACGCGCTTAAGATTTACCGGGAGGCCGGAGTGCCGATTGTATTTGGATCGGATGCCCATGCGCCCGGGGATGTGGGTGCTGATTTTGATCAGGCGCGGGAGTTAGCTCTGGCCGCCGGCTACACCGAGTACCGGGTCTTCAAACAGCGCAAGGTCGAGCGGACGGTGAAGCTGTGATCAAGCCTATCGGCATCGATCATGCCGCGATCAGCGTGCGCGACTTGAAGCAGGCCGCCAAGTTCTATATGGATGTTCTGGGCCTCAGCCTCACGCGCCGGGAATACCTCAAGCCCGGGATCGAGTACTTTTTGGATTGCGGACCGTCGCTAATCGGGCTCATTCAAGGAGACCCGGCTCAAGGGGAGCACCCGCTCAAAGACGCCGGCGTGGGCGGCAATCACATCGGGTTCCGGGTGCATTCGAGGGAGTTCGACGCAGCCGTGGAG
>JAGOUK010000064.1 GCA_018061225.1 Candidatus Omnitrophota bacterium
GTAAGTTCAGTTGGGTTTGTAGGTGTAACTGTCTCATCAATTTTTCCTGATACAACTGTGGCATGCTATCCGATCAGTTGCAATAGGAGCTTGTATCCCATTGCAATCAATAGGGATACAAGCCAATAAAGATATTTTGCTGATATAAAAACTTAGCGTCAGTTGGCGGGCTAAAACGGCGGACTTACTGTTTCTTGAGAGTCTCGAGATGTTCCCAGCGCCGGTAAAGTTCGGCCAGGCGGACCTTGATTTCATCAATGCGGACGGCCGCTGAGGCGATCGATTTGGGATCTTTCTTGTAGGTCAGGGGGTCGGCAACTTTCGCGACGAGATTGGATTGTTCGGCTTCGAGTTTCTCGATATCGGAAGGAAGAGATTCCAGCTCACGCTGCTCCTTAAATGACATCTTTTTGGCGGATGAGGCTGCCGGACTAGCATCTTTGCTGGCCTGCGTCTTTTGCTTGGCGGTGTTTTGAGCGCCCTTTGCCGTCTCTTCGATCGGAGCGGGACGTTGGCGGAGCCAATCGTCATATCCCCCCGGATACTCGCCGAGGCGGCCATTCCCCTCAAATGTGATCGTTGACGTGACGACATTGTTGATGAAGGCGCGATCGTGGCTGACCAGGATCAGCGTGCCCGCGTAGTCGATCAGCAGCTCTTCGAGCAGCTCGAGCGTTTCGACGTCCAGATCGTTCGTGGGTTCGTCCATGATCAAAAAATTAGAGGGCTTGGTAAAAAGCCTCGCGAGCAGCAGCCGGTTGCGCTCTCCGCCCGAAAGGACTTTGACCGGTGAGCGGGCCCGGTCGGGAGAAAATAGAAAGTCCTGAAGATACCCCATCACGTTCCGGGGCCGGCCGTTGAGCGTGATCGAGTCACCGCCGCCCGGATTGATGTTCTCGACCACTGTTTTATTTTCGTCAAGCTGACCGCGAAGCTGGTCAAAATAGATGATCTCGAGATTTGTTCCCAGTCGGACAGTCCCCTCGTTAGGCACCAGCTGTCCCAAGAGGATCTTGATGAGCGTGGTTTTGCCCGCGCCATTGGGACCGATCAGGCCGATTTTGTCCCCCCGCGTGATCTGGGTTGAAAAATCTTTCATGAGCGGCTTGCCGTCATAAGCATGCGAGAGGCGCTCGGCTTTGCAAACCAACTGGCCGGAACGGTCCGCATCCTGCGCCGTCATACGGACTGAGCCGATGGCCTGGCGTTGAGCTTTTTTTTCCGACCGAAGCTTTTCGAGCGCGCGAACACGGCCTTCATTGCGGGTACGGCGGGCTTTGATGCCCTGACGTATCCAGACTTCCTCACGTGCGAGTTTTTTATCAAACTCAGCCTGTTCGCTGGCCTCAGCGTCCAGCGCCATCTGCTTGCGCTCCAAAAAAGTGGGATAACTGCAGGTCCAGCTGAAGATGCGTCCGCGATCGAGCTCGATGATGCGGTTGGCCATGCGTGTCATGAACATCCGGTCGTGGGTGACGAAAAAAATCGCTCCTTTGTAATCCTTGAGATGCGCCTCAAGCCAATCGATCGAACCAATATCAAGATGGTTGGTGGGCTCATCCAGAAGCAGGGCCTCGGGCTTCAGCACCAATGCCTTAGCCAGGAGGACTTTACGTTTCTGTCCGCCTGAGAGCTGCTCAAAGCGGCTATCCGGATCGAGCCTAAGTTCGTTAATGATGCGGTCGGCCTGGTGATGAATCTCCCAGTTGTCGTGATCATCTCCGCCGGCCGCCTCCAGAACGATGTCGAGCACGCTTCCTGTGATCCCGTCCGGAACCTCCTGCGGCAGATGTGTAACGCGCGCGCCTTTTTGGAATAGCACTCTCCCCTCGTTGACCGGGACATCGCCCGCCATCACCTTCATCAGCGTTGTTTTGCCGACACCGTTGCGGCCGAGCAGCGCGATCCGCTCGCCGAGCTCAACTTGTAGGTTCAGTTTGTCGAAGAGCGGAGGTCCGCCAAACGCGAGAGAAATATCTTCCAGACTGATCAGCGCCATGAGTCAGATTCCTTGTGGTTTGCGTCAACGGCCGCTTCGGAGCCGTGCGCGTGTAATGCCGCCCGCCGCTGCCGCCAGTCCGGCATAAACTGATCCATGAGGCCCTTGAAGCGCGCGCCATGCCCCCGCTCCAAGAGATGCGTGAGCTCATGGACCATGATGTAATCAAGGCAGTCGGCGGATTTTTTGATGAGCTCGAGACTGATCCAGATGTGACGGGTACGGGTGTTGCAGGTGCCCCATTTGGTCTTCATGCGTTTGATGCCCCAGTCGTGAGCTTCAGCCCCGACAACGGTTTCCCAGCGCTCCAAAACGGCCGGGATGAGCCGGGTTAGTTCCTGGCGATGCCATTTTTGAAGGATCTTTTCGCGGTCGGCGCGGGCGGCTCCAAACGGAACTGTGAGCTGTATCACCCCGCGGTCTGCATCAAATTCCACGCGGCCGCGTCGGCCGGACGCTTCCAGCACCTCAAGTCGGCAGGCTCTGCCTCTAAAAAAATGTGTTTCTCCCGATTCAAACTTGGAAGGCGCGGCCGCGCTGATACGGCGGGCGCGCTCCTGCTGCCGTTGTATCCAGGTCCGGCGGCTGATAACAAAGGTTCGAATATCGCTTTGACTGGCGCGTACGGGAGCGCAGACGCGGATACGGCCGTCCGGAGGGTGGACGGTCATATTGAGGTATTTCACCCGTTTGCGGACCAGCTGCACGCTCAAGCCCTCGACATCGAGCTGCTCAAGGGCGACTGGCTTCCGGAATCTCAACAACCCGCTGATCACGGCCGGTCCGTCCGATTCCAGATGCCCGCGAGAGCGCTGGCGATCACGGAGTGAAAAACGCTGGAGATCGCGCTGGGGATCGCCACCAATGGATCAGCGAAGTTCTGCCGCGCGAGCACCGCCCCGAGACCGGAATTCTGCATCCCAACCTCGATCGAAACCGTTCGCGAAGTCATACGGTCACGGGCAACAACCGCGGCCGCCGCGTAACCGAGGCCAAACCCAAACGCGTGGAGACAAAAAACCGCGGCGATCAGCGTCCAGCCCGCTTCAAAGATTTGAGCTTTTCCCTGTCCCACGATGCTGGCAACAATAAGAGTGATAAAAATGACCGCGACCAAAGGGCTTGCCGGCAGAATACGGCGGGTCACCGAAGGAATGAACTTGTTGAGCAGCACCCCTGTCAGGACCGGCAGGATGACGACTTGCACGGTGCTCCAAAAAAGCCCCCACCCGTTGACATCGATGCGGCTGCCGGCCAGCCAGGCAGTGAGAGTTGGCGTCATCAGAACCGCCAACAGCGTCGATACGGATGTCATGGTCACCGAGAGCGCCACATCCGCCTTGGCGATGAAGGCCACCACATTGGACGCCGTTCCGCCCGGACAAGCCGAGACAAGAATGAGTCCCGCCGCCAACGGCATCGGCAGCCTAAAAAGATAGCCGAGCAGCCAGCCCAAAAACGGCATCACCGTGTATTGAAGCATGACTCCAAGGGCCACGCGTTTGGGGTCACGAATCACGCCTTCAAAGTCCTTGGGTGAAAGTGTCAGCCCCATCCCAAGCATGATGACGGCCAATCCCCATGGGATCATGGGTCCTGAGAACCAGGTAAAAAGCTCCGGCTTCGCCAGCGCCAAAACCGCGCCCGCGAGCACCCACACTGGAAAAAGATTGGTTAAAAGGTTCAACATGAAAAAAGATTATACCCGCAAAAATGAAAAACCCCGGACCCGCATGTGCGAGCCCGGGGTTTAAGTCTAGTAGAGGTTGCGCGCACGCAGTGCCGCGCAAGACTTGACCCAATTTCACGCGCACGCAGTGCCGCGTGAGATCCGGGTCAAACAATTGTTCAGAAGGGTCCGGCTGCAAGGCGCCGAGGGGGCGAAGCGTAGCGTGCTACGTGAGCTCCCGAGCAACGCCGCAGACGGGCCCTTATGGACAATTGTTTAGTACATCCCTCCACCCATGCCGCCCATTCCGCCGCCCGGAGCACCGGCACCCGCGGGGGCCTTGTCGTCTTCGGGGAGGTCGGTGATAACAGCTTCGGTGGTGAGCAGGAGCGACGCGATTGACGCGGCGTTCTGCAAGGAAGTCCGGACAACCTTGGCGGGATCAACAACACCCGCTTCCATGAGGTCTTCGAACTCGCCCGTCGCGGCATTGAAGCCGAACGCGCCCTTGCCTTCCTTGACGCGGTTGAGGATCACAGATCCCTCAAAACCGGCGTTCTCGGCGATCTGACGCAGGGGCTGTTCGATCGCGCGGCGGATGATCTCCACGCCGACCTTTTCGTCGCCCTTGAGATTGACCTTATCGAGCGCGGACTGGCAACGGACAAGCGTCACGCCGCCGCCCGGAACGATGCCTTCTTCCACCGCAGCGCGGGTGGCGTGAAGGGCGTCTTCGACGCGGGCCTTCTTTTCTTTCATTTCGGTCTCAGTCGCGGCGCCGACATTGATGACGGCAACTCCGCCCACGATCTTCGCGAGACGCTCCTGGAGCTTCTCCTTATCGTAGTCAGAGTCAGAGTCTTCGATCTGGCGCTTGATCTGACCCACGCGGCCGTTGATGTCGGCGGTCTTGCCGGCACCTTGAATGACGGTCGTGTTTTCTTTGTCGATCGTGACGCGCTTGGCGCGGCCGAGATCCTTAAGTTCGATGGACTCCAGTTTCACACCGAGGTCTTCGGAGATGAAACGTCCGCCGGTCAGGATGGCGAGATCTTCCATCATGGCCTTGCGGCGGTCGCCGTAACCCGGGGCCTTCACGGCGCAAGCCTGGAAGGTTCCGCGGATCTTATTGACGACGAGTGTCGCGAGCGCTTCACCTTCGGTCTCTTCCGAGATGATGAGGAGGGGCTTGCCGGACTTGGCAACCTTCTCAAGGATCGGGAGGAGGTCCTTCATCGAGCTGATCTTTTTCTCATAGATCAGGATGAACGGATCTTCGAGGTTGACGGTCATTTTTTCGGCATCGGTCACGAAGTACGGTGAGAGATAGCCCTGGTCAAACTGCATTCCCTCGACGACGTCGAGTGAGGTCTGAGTGGACTTGGCTTCTTCAACGGTGATCACACCGTCTTTGCCGACTTTTTCCATCGCTTCGGCGATATGTCCGCCGATGGTGGTGTCGGAGTTAGCGGCGATAGAAGCGACCTGGAGGATCTCTTTCTTGTTCGCTTTGACGTCCTTGGACATTTTCTTGATTTCGGCGACGATGGCTTCAACGGCCTTGTCGATGCCGCGCTTGACGGCGGTGGGGTTCGCGCCAGCGGTCACGTTCTTGAGACCTTCGCGGAAAATCGCTTCGGCAAGAACGGTCGCGGAGGTTGTTCCGTCACCGGCGGTGTCGGAGGTCTTGGAAGCGACTTCCTTGACCATCTCGGCGCCCATGTTCTCATAAGGATCCTTCAACTCAACTTCCTTGGCGACGGTGACGCCGTCCTTGGTGATGGTCGGGGAGCCGAACTTTTTGTCGATGATGACGTTGCGGCCTTTGGGCCCGAGCGTCACTTTGACGGCGCGCGCGAGCTGCTCGACGCCGGAGAGAATGGCGCGACGGCCGTCCTCACTAAATTTTAACTGCTTAGCCATTTTGTTTACTCCTTGTTTCGTATGTGTTTAAACGTTGCGTCTGAATGCTATTTGAGGATAGCGAGGACATCTTCTTCTTTAAGAATGATGTAGTCTTCGCCTTCGATCTTAAGCTCAGTGCCGCTGTAGCGCCCGTAAAGGACGGTGTCCCCGGCCTTCACTTCGAGGGGCTGGAGCTTACCGTTCTCGTCCGTGCGGCCCTTGCCGACGGCAACGATCTTGCCGCGCTGCTGCTTCTCTTTGGCAGTGTCGGGGATGTAAATGCCGCTGGAGGTTCTCTCTTCGGCTTCAAGCGGTTGAACCAACACGCGGTCCGCGAGCGGTTGAACCTTGATACCGGCTTCTTTAGCTGCTGTTGCCATGGTTTGTACTCCCTTATTTGGTGTTTTGTCTGATGAATCGATGCTTTTTACTGCTTGAAAGTGTGTTAGCACTCGATAAGAATGAGTGCTAGCAAGGCGTTATTGTACATTTTGAAGCCGGGATGTCAAGCCCCCTCATGCCCCCGGTCCTGCCGCTGTCTTAATCCCCGCTTCATGCGGCTGTAACATCCTAAAGTGATAATCAATTCGTAAAAGGGGCTGTTGATCCGATACTCAAATCGCCGTCCACAACCAAGGGGGTCATGATGATAGACCGCGTCAACTGGCAGATGGAGCATGTCGTTCATACCTGGATTTTGAGACAAGAAAATATTGCCGAAGAAAAGCGGTCCGGCGCGCACTCGCCGATCTTGGATTTGGCCGCCACCCGCGATGAGATTGTCCGCAATATATTGACCGAGATCGAAGAGCATGACGGCCCGTTTGGCGCTTCAAAGACGCCGGAGTCAATTCTCTAACACACGCCGCTTCGCGACGGCGCCCGGGCCGTCCTACCGCTCAATTGGCGGTAGGTGTATAATGCGGGCATGAAAAAAATTGTTCGCCTGTCGTTTCAGGGTGCTTTATTGCTAGTTGCGGCATTTGCCGCTGCGGGCATCTCAAATCTGGTTCAAGACAAACCCATCGTCATGGCGCCGGAATCCCAGACTGGCAAAACCCCCGCCTTTGCCAAGGCTCGCAAGGTTCTTGAGGCCAACTGTCTCAACTGTCATTCATCCCAAGCCGTTATGCCTTGGTATGCCAATCTTCCGCTGATCAAGCAGCTAATTGAATCAGATATTCGCGAAGGCCGGCATCACATGGACATGGAAAAGCGTGTGTTTGCCCCCGGCAAAACGCCAACGGTCAAGACTCTTAAAGAGATTGGCAAGGAAGTCCGCAAGGATCAAATGCCGCCGCTGATCTACAAAGCAGCGCATTGGAGATCATTTTTGTCCGCCGAAGACAAGGCTGCGATCCAGGAATGGGTCGATCAAGAACTTGCCGCGGCAGATGCCGCCGTAGTCCCCGCCCCCGCCTCTCCTGCAACAACCTAACCTCTTTAGATAGAAATAACCTCGATGGTCGCGTGGCTCACGTGGAGCTCGGCCGGAATCAGGTCCCGGTAGTAAGCCGCGGGTTTGGGCGCGGAAGTTTGGACGGTGATGATCGCCGCATAATGAAGCGGCGCGATGGTCCACAGATGCAGGTCGGTGACTTTGACTTCGGGACTTGTTTCTATGCTCCTCCGGATCTTGTCGATGCTGGGAGC
>JAGOUK010000065.1 GCA_018061225.1 Candidatus Omnitrophota bacterium
CGGGTGCGGGTGGAATTTTCAAAAAAAACATTCGCGACCGTTTTGCCGCGCAGCGCCGGAACCTTTTTGACTTCGCGGCTGGAGACTTCCTTGAACCCTTGGGCGGTGCTCAACACCATCTCGATCTCGGCGCGGGACAAGTCCTCCAGGCCCAGAAGATGTTTTTTGGTCCAGACCGATGACATCATTCCGCCGCTCCCGAAGCCGGCAGCGGATCCACGGAGACAAAGTCCTCGCCGTCGGATTCCTTCATATGCACGTGCACGACTTCCTGTAAGTTTGTCGGTATATTTTTCCCCACAAAATCAGCCTTCACCGGAAGTTCCCGGTGGCCCCGGTCGATCAGCACCGCGAGCTGTATCGCCTTGGGCCGCCCGTAATCCATCAGCGCGTTCATCGCCGAGCGTACGGTGCGGCCGGTGAACAGCACATCGTCCACCAACACCAGGACCTGGTCGTCGACCGAGAAGCCGATCACCGTTTCACGGACCACAGGCCGCTCAGAGACCCGGGTCAAGTCGTCTCTATAAAGATTGATGTCCAGAATGCCCAGGCGCACTTCCGGGGACTGGCCCTTCGAGGCGAGGATTTCTCCCATCTTGGTCACAACGCGGCGGGCAAGGAATTCTCCGCGGGTGCGTATGCCGATAATTGCCGGAACGGCCGAAGGATTGCGCTCGAGGATTTCATGCGCGGCCCGGGTGAGCGCCCGGTCCATGTCAGCTGCTGTCATGGCTCTGCCGGAAGAGGACTGTACTTGGCCTAGAGTCATAAAAAAAGCCCTCCCAAGCATGGGAAGGCGGGTTCTAAGGGATATGACTTTAGCATGGGCATCCTTTATCGGCCTCTCAGGACCGCTTTTAAAAGGTGTTTCGGACTTGTGGGAGTGTACACGCTTCAGGCAGACAAATCAAGTAACATCCGTCACAGGGCCCATCACAGCAATTTCAATCGCAATTTTAGCCCCAAAAGCTAACCCCTCCCCGCCGGACGTCGTCCGTTGAGGAGGGGTTAGAAGTATCTTAAAGCTACAATGTATTAGATAATCGAACTAATATTTAGTAATTCCGAACTCTCAGGATGCTTCCATCAGCACGGTAGGTAGTCAGGCTCAAGGTCTTATTGTCCTTGAAAAGCTTCAAATAGCTCATAATACCCGTCTCATAAAAACGTGTTTGAGAGACCAGGTATGAACCATTCCAGACCGTGACTTGCAGCGGCTGACCGTTGCTCCAATAAGTCGTCTGTGTCTTGACGTTTCCTTCGACTCGAAGCTTCGATACCAGAACCCCGTTTTGATCATATCGGTCCGAGCTCTGAACCGCTCCATTGACCTGCACCGTTACGGCGCGAATTTGCTCGGTGGTTCCCCAATAAGAATAGCTCGTCGTGACCTGGCTGACCCCCGGAATTCCTTGCGCACCGCTTTCTGTTCGTTTCTCACGAATCAGTCTGCCCTGGGAGTCGTAGGCCATTTCGGAATCAAGTTTTCCGTCCTTATAATCCCCTTGATACTGCAGAATACCGGAACCATAGTATCGGGTGACGGATTCTTTAACCCCATCCTTCCACACAACGATCTGCTGCACATTGCCGGACGCGTAATAATTGGTCTGCGTCTTCCGGGCGCCTTCCACGATGACGCGGACAATGAGATTTCCGGCCGAATCATATTGCTCCTGACTGACCAGCACATTGTTCTGACTCACGCTAACCGACTTCACCTGCTGTGTTGAACCCCAGTAGCTATATGACTTCTGGATCACATCCGCCGGACCGGATCCTGAGGATGGCTGAGTGTATGTCTTCTCACGGATCAGACGCCCCAACGCGTCATTAAAGATTTCGCTCTCGAGCACTCCGTCCTTATAAAGGCCCTGGTAGGTGGTGATTCCAGTATCCGATTTGCGCGTCACAGAAACCCGCAGGCCGTCTTTCCAGACCGATACCTGATTCACATTGCCCGAAACATAGAAGGTCTGCTCAACCTTATCCGCACCATCGTAATCCGTCTGCTTGGTGAGCCGTCCCGACGAATCCATCATCTGCACCCGAACGAGCACACCATCTTTTTCGGTCTTAAGCTGTTTGACAACCGTCGTCGATCCCCAGTAAACGTAGCTAGTGACGGTTCCGTCGGTTTCTGTTTTTCTGGAAACCCGCTGAAGTCCGCTGCCGTCGAGGTCCTCGTTTCTAAATTCATACTTGGTTCCCGTGAGCGCGTCTATCCTTGAGCTGATACGGCCGTTGGCGTAATACTCGACCTGGTCACCGCTTTGGTTGTAATCCCGCTTGCTTCCGTCGGCGCGGATAGCCGAAACGATTTTTCCATCAGCATCATAATCGTAGCGGACCATGCCCGCGTCATCCGGGGTCATTAGCCACAGCGTCTTCACGGTGCCGTCTTCATAATAATCATGCGTGATCGCCTTGAGCGCGTCGACTTGACCATATCCGAAGGAATTATCAAACCCCGCCGCACCGAGATCCGTGGCGGAGAACTTGAGCCTCCGTTCAATGCCGGCGATATCAAGTGTGGGATCTTGAGCTAATAGTAGCGCGACCACGCCGGTCACCATCGGAGTGGCCATCGAAGTCCCGCTGGCGCGCGTGTAACCGGTGCTGACCGGGGTTCCGAGTGTTGTGCCGGAAGCCCTCAGCGAGAGCACGTCCCAGCCCGGTGCCGTCAAATCCAGCGTGGGTCCATAGTTCGAAAAATAAGCCTTACCGCCGGTCGGCGTCGTCGCTCCGACGCTCAGCGTTTCTTCAAAACCGCCGGGCACGGTGCGGTTCACATCCGTTCCAGAATTCCCTGAAGCGGCGATCACGATAGAACCTTTGCCGGCCGCGTAAAGAATCGCGTCCTTGATGGGCTTGAGGTAGGCATTGTAATAGGAGGCGTAGTTGGTTTTGATATAGTCGATGGAAAAATCATACACCGCGCCAAGCGACATGTTGATGATGCGCGCGCCCATATCCGCCGCGTATTTAATGCCCTTGACGATATCGCTAAAATTACCCGAACCGTTCTGATCAAGCACTTTGACGCCGAGAATTTTGGCGTTGGGCGCGACGCCCGAGATCCCTTTGCCATTGTCCTTCAAAGCGCCGATGATGCCGGACACATGCGTGCCGTGTCCCTGATCATCCATGACATCATTGTCCGAATTCACAAAGTCCCAACCGCGCCAATCGTCGATTAAACCGTTGTTATCGTCGTCGATGCCGTTGCCGGCGATCTCGCCGGAGTTGGTCCAAACATTGCCCTGCAAGTCCTCGTGGTTGTAGTCCACACCGGTATCGACAACCGCGACCGTAACCCCGGCGCCGGTCGAAAGTCCCCACGCCTCCGGCGCGTTGATTTCCTTAAGCCACCACAAATCATCATAGGTTGAATTAAAAGTACGGGAATCAAAATAAGTGTCGCTGCTTTGCGTCAGCTGACCGTTTGCCCACTCAGTAGCCTCGGTCCAGATGCTCTCCATTTTTTCCGAAATCTGATCGATCACATCATGCGCCAAACCAGACAGGCTCAATCCATCACTCACCGTCTCCCATTCAGCACCCCCCACCCTATCCTCAACCGAAATCCCGGACGGGCGCGTTTCGATATCCGCCGCTTGAAGCCCCGCAAACACGGGTCCCGACTGCAGAATCTGGGCAATCGACAAGACCGTTGCAAGAACGCTAATTTTTTTCTTAAACGATTTGTTGCAACGGAATGCCATAGATGTCTCCATTTCCGGACGTTTTACTATTCATAAGTGTATGTATACATCGGTATGCATTCTTTTTCAATGATTTACAAATAATTTTTTTATCGTTCGTTCAGACGGCTTTCCGCCACGTCGATGTTCTGGTCAATGACTATTCGTCTTGCTGCCAAGCCCCCTTTGTCAGATTGATAACACTCGGAAACCCTGGCACATTCGCTGACACCCCCGAAAGCGCCGTGTCATAGCCCCAATTGCGGTTAGGCGCATTGTATACATTGCTTTGGCCCCACGCGCCGGTCGCTATTTGACTGTTGTAAAGAACGGCGACCGAACCAGAAAAAGTAACTGTTTTTCCGCTCCAGTTTTCGAGAAATCTGTGGATATTCTCGAAGCCTCCATTGTAATGCCCGGTGGTCGTTTCGGTGTTACCGGCGATCACCGCCGCATTGACAGTGGTGTTCGCGGCGGTTCGGCTGGAGAGGCTGCTCGTGCTGTTTGAGTCGCTCCAATTTGTAGAAAGAATATTCATGGAGTCGCCGATGATCCCGACATTCGTCTTGTTCACATTATTAAAATTCCCCGCCACATAGACGGGGTTCTGTGAGGCGAATGTTGTTTTGGTGAGAAATTGGCTGCCATTCTTGACCCTCAATGCGTCCCGATACGTCGAGGACGCGGCATTCCTCAGATCTGAATGGTAAAACACCAGGCCTGAAGGGTTTGCGTTTTTCAACTGAATATACTTCGGGCTAAGATTCAGCTTCGCGATGTCAATCTCGGTCGCTTTGACACACTTGTTTTCCCGGACGTCCTTGAAGTGGGAAGCGTTGTTACAAGTCCCGCTGAAGGTTTGGCTTGGAAAAGTGATGGGAGTGACGGTATTTGCCGCGCTGCATTTGGATAAGCTCCCTCCCGTTGAGCAATAATTGAAGTTGATCGTCGACCCGTTCTGGTCTTTGATCGTTCCGTCGATGATCCGAATCTGGGCCTTGTAGTCGAGCTTTTGTTGAAGGTCTGAATCGCTGTCATCCAGCGCCCGACGCTCGATGATCGAACTGACCTCCTCCGTGACGGGTAACGGGAGGTTGAGTTCGCGCGTGTTGTGAACATCCGACTTCACATTCTCACTCCAACGGGCTTGAGACTCCACGAGCCAATCGTCATGATTCGAATCCAGCCAGGAGCTGTCGTCATTTTTCATGTTTTGATCGTCCCCGGAGCTATCCTTTACGTAAATATTCCCGGTCGCGGCTGCGGAGGAATCTTTGCGGCCGTGAAAAATATCGCCCACGGCCGTGATGCCTGAGTCGAAGGTCAGCGAGGCGCTGGTTTCCAGGTAAATATCCGCGTTGGTATGCACGCGTCCTTCAAAGGTCATCGTGGCACCCGGGAGAATTTCTAAATCGTTATCATAAAATACGCCGAACTGAAAGACGGGAATCTGCTGAATCTCGATTGACTGATGAACAGTCACGGGCTGTGCTCCGGCGGACGGTCCCTTTATCTGCGCGGTGATATCGATCGTCTGCGTATCCGCGCGCAGCCCTTGATAATTGCCCGAAGAGATTGATGTCCCAAGATCGAGACTTCCCATGGCGATCGAATAATCCAGAACTGTGAACTCACCGGATGTGCCAGGCACTTCGGCTTCCATGAGCGCCAATTCCTGAGCATCAGGCAATGACGCAAAAGTGTTGATGTGATAACGGATCTGGGCGGCGGCTTTTTGCACCGCAGCTTCTGCCACATAGAAAGATTTCATATACGTTTCGCTGGTACGGATCTGCTTAACTTGAGTAGCCGCATAAAGCCCAAGCGAAGCCATCTCGATACTGGCAATGAGCGTCACCGCCATCACCACTGGAAATACCATGCCCTTCCGGCTGGTGAGAGGTTTAGTTACGAGCCAGGACTTTGGATTGAAGTGACGCATAAAACCACCTTTCCCGGACTCGTTTTCCGATCACGAGCTCTATCACGACGACATCAGCAGCATTGTTGGAGTTTGAGAATGTAAGCGTTGTCACCGCATCGTCACCGGGATCAGGCGCGTAGAGCGTTTCCCAGCCTTGGGCTAAGCCAGGCTCTGTGTACTCGATCACCGTCCCATTAAGCCGAATCTGCCGAGTCGTGCCATCAGAGCCCGTGAAGGACAACCGCGCTCCATTGTCCTGAACCACGAAGCTCGCCGCCTCCCGTATTCCATCGCGCTGGGCGTTAGGATCATCCTGCGGCTTGAAACCCCATTGCATCCGCTCCATCGTCTGCCTCACTTCATTCGTTATCCCCATCCTAATTTCGTCCTGCGCGCGCAGCCGCTCCATGAAGATCGTCACACCCCATAGCGCAGCGAAGATCATGCTTGTTAACAGCACCGCGAACATCATTTCTAGCAGAGTCATGCCGGAGCGGTTGCGGAGGATCTTCATTGGGCGATCAGCGTGTCCAGTGACACGACCATATTTTTGTTGATGGTCCATAACCGTTCGCTCCAGGTGAACGTGATCCGAACGGGTTTGGTGTAGGGATTTGAACACACTGGAAAGTCCAGGCAGTCATTCACGCCATCTCCGTCAATGTCGATTGTTGTTTCCGCGGTATTACCATCCCCGTCCAGGTCTAGCGCGTCACGGACCGTGACAGTGAGCACCCCCGTCAGATCATCCAATGATCCAAAAATATTATCCGGCCCCGCATCATATGAGACCACGGCATTACTGTTAGTGATTTGAGCGAAGGGGGAACCCTTCACCTCTTCGGCCTGACCGCGAACCACATGCATCGCCTGCACGTAATGTTTGGATAGGATGGTCATGGCCGAAATCCCCATAACCGTCGAAAGGATCGAGCCAAAAACGATCATCGAGATGGCGCCAGCCATCAACACTTCAATGAGACTCGTGCCGCGCCTGGACCTTAAAGACAATGAGGCCGTACGCCAGAATCGCATTTTTAAATTCTCATGGTTCCCTTGGACCAAAATGGGTGTTTTCATAATTTGTTACCTAATAATGGTATACATTAGCAATTAAAGGCTTTCAAGTTTATTAATTATTTATTAATTATAACAAAACAACCATCTAAGGTCTCGGGCAGTCGCCGATTGCCGTGATTGAAGATTCTCTGTGAGTTTGTGGGTGGATTGCGGTCTGAGAGGCTGAAGCTGGGGGAAGCGATATCTCTATGTTGTTTTGGGAGCTTCCTGGGCTTCGATCACGACCGCAAATTCGCCTTGCGGTTCGCGCCCCTCAAAAACGGCGCGGACTTCTGAGACGCGGCCGCGGACCACTTCCTCGAACTTCTTAGTGAGCTCGCGGGCAACGGCGATGCGGACATCGCCGAGCACGGCTTCAATATCCGCGAGCGTGCGGCGGATCTTATAGACGGATTCATAGATGACCACCGTGCAGCCGTAGGCCTTCCAAGCCTCGATGCGGCGGCGGCGGGCACCTTCCTTGGGGGGCAAAAATCCTTCAAACAAAAATCGATCCGTCGGCAG
>JAGOUK010000066.1 GCA_018061225.1 Candidatus Omnitrophota bacterium
GACGGCAATACCGCCAAACCGGACCGCTTGCTCGATGCTTCCTGGAGCCGGCGCATTCCGTGGGAAGTGCTTCTGCTGTTCGGCGGCGGATTCGCCATTGCTGACTGCGTCCACGCGTCCGGCTTCGCCGACATCGCGGGATCGGCCGCCTTAGCCGTCAAAGATCTCCCGCTGCCGCTGCTCACAGCTATCCTCGCGGCGACCGCCACCTTTATTTCGGAAGTGATGTCGAATACGGCCCAAGCCTCGATTATGATGCCGCTGCTCGGAGCATCGGCACCGGCCATGCAAATCCACCCGTACCTGTTGCTGATCCCGGCCACCTTCGCGTCATCACTCGCGTTCATGATGCCGGCCGGAACGCCGCCGAATGCGATCATTTTTGCCAGCGGCAAGGTCCGCATCGGCGATATGATACGCGCCGGATTCATTCTTAACCTGCTCGCAGTGGCCGCGATCACGCTTTATTCGGGAGTCTTTCGCCTCGGACTCTTTCGCTGAATCACCTCCGCTGTGTTAGAATAACCACTCTTATGCCTCAAGAAAATCAGCCGTCCGCGAATCCGGACTCCAAAAAGCCAGTCGGCCCCAAGAAAGACGGGGGATTAGGACCGTTCTTCGTCCTCGTCCTTGTTTTTTTGGCCGTGTTTTATGCCATCCGATTAAGTTCGGGAGGGTTTTCTCCCGACGTCAAAGCGCTCTCATACGGTGAGTTTTTCACAGCTCTAAATTCCGGAGATGGCGAAAATCGCATCAAAACCGCGGTGAGGACGCTAAACCAAGTCCGCGGCACCTTCGCTGACGGCACGAGCTATCAAGTGACTGTGCCCGATCAGGATCAGGAACTGGAGTATCTTCTTAAGAGGAAGACCGACCATTACGAGATTCAGGCTGAGCGCACGCTGCTCATCCAATTTTTCTACACCATTCTAGGCCCCATTCTTTTTGTCGGACTGTTTTGGCTTCTCATCTATCGCGGAGGCGGCGGAGGCGGAAGGATTATGGCCTTTGGCAAAAGCCGCGCTAAGAAGAATGCTCCCGGATCTAAGAATTCCTTTAAAGATGTGGCCGGGGTAGATGAAGCGAAGGAAGAGCTGCAGGAGGTCGTCGAGTACCTTCGCGACCCCAAACGCTTCCAGAAGCTCGGCGGCAAAATCCCCAAAGGCGTTCTGCTCATCGGCCCTCCCGGCACCGGAAAAACATTGCTCGCCAAGGCGATTGCCGGTGAAGCCGGCGTGCCCTTTTTCAGCATCTCCGGATCTGACTTTGTTGAGATGTTTGTGGGTGTTGGCGCATCGCGCGTCCGCGATCTTTTTGATCAGGCGATGAAGGCTTCAAAAGCCGGCGGCAAGGGAGCCATCATCTTTATCGACGAAATCGATGCGGTTGGACGTCAGCGCTTTGCTGGCATCGGCGGAGGTCATGATGAGCGCGAGCAAACATTGAACGCGCTCCTGGTCGAAATGGACGGATTTGGTTCCAGCGATGCCGTGATTCTGATCGCAGCGACCAATCGTCCGGATGTGTTGGATCCGGCGCTGCTTCGCCCCGGCCGTTTCGACCGTCAAATTGTCGTGCCTCGTCCCGATCTCACGGGCCGCGAAGCCATTCTCCGCGTGCATGCCAACCGCGTGAAACTGGACCCCGCGGTCAATCTCACGGCCATTGCCAAACAGACCACCAATTTTTCGGGCGCGGACCTGGCCAATCTGGTCAACGAGGCCGCGCTGCTCGCCGCCCGGTTCAATAAAGAAACCGTCGGCATGTCGGAGCTTCAAGAGGCCATCGAACGCGTCATGGCCGGCCCTCAGCGCAAAAGCCGCAAGATATCGGACAAAGAAAAGAAGATCGCCGCGTATCACGAATCCGGCCACACACTGGTCTCGCTGCACACGCCAGGATCTGACCCTTTCCATAAAGTCACAATTATCCCGCGCGGCATGGCCGGCGGCTACACGATGTTCCTGCCGGATGAAGACCGCACGAGCTACCGCTTCAAGGCGGACTTCTTGGGCGAGCTTCCGGTCGCCTTGGGAGGGCGCGCCGCCGAAGAGATCATTTTTGGCGATGTCACCACCGGCGCGCAGAACGACCTGCAGCATGTCACGACCATCGTGCGCAGCATGATCTGCCAATATGGCATGAGCGAAAAGCTCGGTAATGTCGCCTGGGGCAAGGATCAATCCATGGTTTTTCTCGGCCGCGATATGGGCGGCGATCGTAACTATTCGGAAGACACCGCGCGCCTCATTGACGACGAAGTCAAAAAACTCGTTGAAGAGGCCTATTCCAAATCCAAAGAAATTCTCACGAAGCACCGCGATCAGCTGGAGCTTCTCGCCAAAGAGCTCATGGAAAAAGAAACGCTCGAAGCCATTCAGGTGCGCCTGCTTCTCGGGATGCCGCCCGTGCTCCAGGCGGAGAGCTCTGATTCGTCCGCGCCCGCTCCTACGACAGATCCGG
Organism: Candidatus Omnitrophota bacterium; assembly: GCA_018061225.1. Taxonomy (GTDB): domain Bacteria; phylum Omnitrophota; class Gorgyraeia; order 2-02-FULL-51-18; family JAGOUK01; genus JAGOUK01. The sequence goes on from JAGOUK010000066.1 coordinate 2,464, forward strand.
AGACTCCGCCGAGTCCGGACGCGGCTACGCCTCCCTCCGCCGCTTGACCTCCAAATCTCCTTTTTTTGCCGAATTACTCGCGGGTGACACCCCTCGGGTCATGGGGATTTTGAACATCACCCCTGATTCCTTTAGCGACGGCGGCCTTTACCTGGACGCGCAATCTGCTTTGGATCGGGCGCTGCTGATGGAGTCGCAGGGCGCCGCGATGATTGATGTTGGCGCGGAATCCACGAGGCCCGGCGCCGCCGCGGTGTCCGAGGAGGAGGAGTTGCGCCGACTGATGCCGGTGATGGGGCTCTTGGTCCGCAAGCTGCGCATCCCCATTTCCGTTGATACCTACAAGTTTGAAGTGATGCGTCGGATGCTGGATCTTGGCGCTCGTGTAATCAATGATGTTCGGGCGATGCGTGAAGATGTGAGGATACCCAAACTCTTGGCGGAGCGTCAGGCTCCGGTCATTTTGATGCATTCGCGGGGCACCCCGGATCAGATGCAGAAAGACACACGGTACCGCGATCTCGTCGGCGAAGTGATTGATGATCTTCAGGCGGCTTGCGCCGCGGGGATGCGGGCGGGGATGCGCCCGGAAAATATTGCCGTCGATCCCGGAATCGGATTTGGAAAAAGCGCGGAAGGAAGCTGGGAGTTGTTGCGGGGGATCCCGCAGATCTCCGAGGCTCTCAAGCGCCCTATCCTCATCGGTCTTTCCAGAAAATCTTTTTTGACCGCCACGTTCGGCTTGGATCGAGATAAGATCGGGATCCCGATGGCGGCTGCCCACCTGTCGGCGCTGACCGGCGGCGCGCGCATCCTGCGCGCTCATGATATTATAGAAGCCTTGCAAGTGATCGAGGTATTTGAACGGACACGAAACAGGTGACCTTTGATCGTTGACCCAAACACCCTATTGCAGACTTACTGGAAGCCGTGTCTTGAGACAGGGCTGTTCTGGTTCGCGTACTATCAGCTGCTTGTTTTTTTAAGAAGCACCGGGGCGCTTCAGGTGCTCAAGGGGCTGTTTGTCCTATTCATGTTTTTTATGGCCGTGCAGTTATTAGAACTGCAGACCATCTCCCGCCTGATGAATCAAATCCTCCCCATTTCCGTTATCGCATTCCTCGTCGTTTTTCAAAACGAAGTTCGCCGCGGGCTCACCCGCATGGGGCAGTCGCGGATGTTTAAGATTTTCTTAAAAGAAGAGAAGCTGGTGGATGAAATTGTCCAGACGGCATCCGGTTTGGCCAAGAGGCGCATAGGCGCTTTGATCGCCATCGAAAGAGAGGCGGGGCTTAAGAACTTCGCCGAAAGCGGCGTGGCGATCGATGCAGTGGTTAGCTTTGAGCTCCTTTCGACGATTTTCATGCCCAAAACTCCGCTGCATGACGGCGGCGTCATTGTGCGCGGCAGCCGCATTGAGTCTGCCGGCTGCCTGTTTCCGCTAAGCCAAAATCTGGAGATCGACAAAATGCTCGGCACGCGTCACCGCGCGGCGGTCGGTCTTTCTGAGGAGACGGACGCGGTGGTCATTGTTGTGTCGGAAGAAACCGGGTTGATCTCGATCGCTGAGAAGGGGGAGCTGGTCAGGGAAGTCACCGCGGAAACGCTTCGCGCTAAACTGATGCGGCTGTATCAACCCGAACGCGCGGGCAAAAGACGCTTTTCGTGGCTCAGCGACCGCAGGGCTGTTGCGCGATCTGAGGAGAAGTCATGAGGCAATCTTCAAGATTGGACTGGAAATATATTTTGATCGCCCTGGCTCTGGCCGCGATTACTTATGCTTACTTGAATCGGATGATTCAGAAAACGGCCGAGTCCCAGGACTCTTCTTACAAGCTTATCAAGCTGACCGCCAAAACAGTGCCGGTCCATGTGCGCGTGGCCTCCAGCGCGCCGGCGGGTTACCGGATTGTTGATCAGCGGATCACCGTTGAGCCCTCCCGCGTCACCGTGGTGGGGCCCGAAGCGCTGCTGGAGGACGCGTCCGTCGCCGAGACGGCCATCATAGACGTGGGGCAGGCCACGCACAAGATCACCAAGTCCATCCCGCTCGAATCGATCGCTGGCGTCCATCTGGGCGGCGAGCCGATGTTCGTCGATGTGACCATCCCTATCGAAAAGCTCGAAGAGGCCCGCTGATCCTTTGAAGCTCGGTGTCAATGTTGATCATATTGCGACCGTTCGCCAGGCGCGGCGCGGCACGTTTCCGGACCCCGTCCGCGCGGCGCTTGTCTGTCAGGCCGCGGGAGCGGACGCGATCGTTGCGCATCTCCGCGAGGATCGGAGGCATATTCAGGATGACGATGTCCGCCGCCTCAAATCAGCCCTTCGCATCAAATTGAATCTCGAGATGGCGATCCACCCCAGCGTCCTGAAGACGGCTTTGGCTGTCTGTCCGCACACCGCCACGCTGGTTCCGGAGCGCAGGAAAGAAAGAACGACCGAGTCCGGACTGGATATGGTCCGTGACCGCTCCCGGTTGGCGCGCGCCACCGACAGTCTTCGTCGGCGGGGCATTGAAGTCTCTTTCTTCGTGGATCCGGTGGCCGCCCACATCGACGCTGCGGCGGCCTGCGGAGCCCATGCGGTCGAGATTCATACCGGCACTTATGCGGAAGCCAGGACGGCCGCCGCGGCCAAGCGAGAAGCCGAGCGCATCCGCCGCGCGATTCAACACGCGGCTAAGCTCAGTCTCAAGGCGCATGTGGGTCATGGTCTGGATTACACGAACACTAAAATGATCGCTGGTATTCGAGGTATTGATGAGTTTAATATTGGTTTTTCTATTATCTCAGAATCATTTTTTACGGGACTTCCGCAAGCCGTCAAACGCATGCACGACCTGATCCGTCGGCATGCCCCCAAACTCCGTTGATCACCGCGCTGACGCTGCGGGACTTGGTTGCCGCTTCCGCGGAATCCTCGCGCGCCGCCCAATCAAAAGCCGCCGCGGAATGTTGCATCCGATCAGCATCTCAGATCGCGGCCATAAGCGGCATCGACCACTTCTCGCTCCCAAATAGTGATTGCAGTGTTCAAAAACTCCCATCCGGACAGCCTCGTCTCAGGCTCGGCGGGGATTCTTCAAAACGATCGAACAAACCCACTCTCATTAGCATCGCCCATGTCAGCACCGCCGCTGCAGGATTGGCTTCAAGGTGAGGATGAGGCGTCGTTCATTGCTCCGCCCCAGGAATTGTCATAAAGGGGATTTTGGTCACGCGTGGATAGTCGCGGGCTCATCAAACATGCCGGGTGCCGGGCGCTTAGCCGCCGAAGCCGCCATGCGGTCGGGCGCGGGCAAAACCACCTGGGTGACAACGCGTGAGGCCTACCGCGTCATGGGCCGGGCCATTCCGGAAGTGATGGCGCTGACATTTGCGGCGGAGGATAAGACAGGATCGCTACCCGCCGCTAGTATTCCATTGATTCTAAAAAAAATTCTATCCTCAGCGACCGCGGTCGGGATCGGTCCGGGGCTGGGCAGGACGGCGGCGGTCAAACGGCTGGTCCGGTCTCTTATCAAACAATGCCCGGTTCCTTTGGTGCTCGATGCGGACGCGCTGTGGGCGGTCGAAGGGGATGTGGAGCTGATTAAAAAATCCGCCTCGCCCGTAATCCTCACGCCGCATGAGGGTGAGTTGGCGCGTTTGTTCGGCGCTGATTTGACTCGTGGAGGCAAGCGTCACCGTTCGCTGGTTGCAAAAAGCATCACAAATCAGTATCATTGTGTGCTCGTCTGGAAAGGACCTCGCACTTTGGTGGTTTTTCCGACAAAAAAAATATTTATCAATCGGACTGGCAATGCCGGTCTCGCTAAGGGCGGAAGCGGCGATGTCCTCACGGGAATCATCACCGCCTTGGCGGCTCAGGGGTTCGAAGCCGGAGATGCCGCACGTATCGGAGTGCACGCTCACGGAAGAGCGGCGGACTTGGCGGCCCAAAAAACGGGTTTGACGGCGATGGCCGCGTCCGATGTGATCCACGCTCTCCCGGCGGTTTGGCGAGTGCTTGAAAAGCGCGCGGATTTAAAGCGTCTATAATTTTAAGGTCTCAAAAAGACCGACGCGCTTGCTGGAGTAGCTCAGTGGTAGAGCAGCGGTTTTGTAAACCGCCGGTCGTCGGTTCAAATCCGACCTCCAGCTCGTGGTTTTTTGAAAAAAGTTTTTGGGTAGGTAGTGAAGTGGTCAAACACAACAGACTGTAAATCTGTCGGCTTACGCCTTCGAAGGTTCGAATCCTTCCCTGCCCACATTTCCGATCGTTGTTCCAGTACACCCAGAAAATCTGCTCCAAATGCCTCGGATGCGAGGCGCGAGGGGATGCCGCGTAGCTCTAGCTACGCAAGTCCCCTGGCAACGAAGCAGACGGGGTATTTGGAGCAGATTTTCGCGGGAGTAGTTCAATGGTAGAACGGCAGCCTTCCAAGCTGCACACGTGGGTTCGATTCCCATCTCCCGCTCCATGCTAAAAAATGCCTCATCTGCTGCGTTGTTCGTCGTCGGCGTACCGCTGGTACGCCTTCCTCCTCACGCCTTGCATATGAGGCATTTTTTTAGCATGGAGCCGTGAGCGGACGTTGGGTGGATGTG
>JAGOUK010000067.1 GCA_018061225.1 Candidatus Omnitrophota bacterium
GCCCTGCCCAAGACGCTTGATGCCGTGACGGACCTGCGATGCCCAGCCCGCGAATTCCTGCCCCAGGAAGATCGGTGTCGCGTCCTGAAGATGCGTGCGGCCGATCTTGTTGATCTTGGCAAATTGTTTGGCTTTTTTCTCAAGTGTCACCGCCAGCGTTTCAAGCGCCGGGATCAGTGACTGCTTCACTTCGAGCAAAACGGAGACGTGGATCGCCGTGGGGATCACGTCGTTGGACGACTGCCCCTTGTTCACGTGATCGTTAGGATGGACTTTGCCCTTGGAGCCCAATTTGCGCGTGGCGATATTGGCGATCACTTCGTTGGCATTCATGTTGGTGGAAGTGCCAGAGCCCGTCTGAAAGATATCGAGCGGAAAGTGCTTATCGTACTGACCGTCCCGCACGGCAGCCGCGGCGGCGATGATGGCGGCGGCTTCTTTGGGCTTGAGACGCCCTAGCTTGAGATTGGCGCGGGCCGCCGACAGTTTCACTTGAGCGATCGCGTAGATAAAGATCCTGGGGAATCTCCGTCCGCTCACGGGAAAGTTCAGCACCGCCCGCTGCGTGGAGGCGCCGTGCAGCATATCCGCCGGAATCTTCATCTCGCCCATCGAATCTGCCGCGATCCTAAACTTAGACTGAGCCATGCTGCCTCCCATGCTTTGCTGATTTGATCTTTACAAAAAAGCGGTCCGAATCCGATACAAAACTTGCGCTGATTCTACTTGAATTCACCTTCATTGGAAATCCGCTTGGGCTGGTCCCCCGGGGCGTCTTCGCGCGTCTCAACCACTACCGTTTCGATCACGTTATCCGAATCAGCCTGACGCGTTCCTGTTCTCCCGCCAGCGCCTGGACCGTAGCCCGGCCCGCGGCGGCCGGCAAGCCAAACAGCATAAACCCGCATGCCCCTGGCGATAAAGATCGCAACCAACAGCACGACCGCCTGATCCCATTCGGACCTGAACACTGATCCGATCACCGCCAGCGGCGCGGCCAAAGGCGCGATCAGGACAGCCGGGGCCGATAACAACCCCACCCATTTCCATAGCAGCAAAAAACTCAGCATCCAAAGCCCCAGCCCGTAGACTGAAGCGATGAATAACGCCGGCCCCGAAAGCCAGACTCTCCATTCCCGCACCAGCGACATCGGCAGAATCCCCACGGCATACACGCCGACACCCAACACCGCCAAACGGCTGATCAGGGGGAGTATCCACTCGCTGACTTGCGCCAAGCCCCAAAAAAATCCGGCGGCCACAACGGCCGCGCCGATGAGCACCGTCCAAAACGCGAGGGCCATATTGGGCCCGCCTGAATAAAAAAACATCCTTGAACGCATCCGGCAATTATAACCCCGAACACCGCCGAAGAGGAGGTCAGATTTGCCTGCTCCGCACCCAACCCTTGCATGCCGTCCGCGTATCCGGTAATTTGATGCCGTGACAAACACCCACAGCGCTCCGACATTCGCTCAACTCATCCCCCAAACACGTCTCATGATGGAGTCGTACCGCCGCGTCCTGGGAGAAGACCTCTTCGCGGGCATCGATCTCACGGCAGATCCAACATCCGCCGCCAAAGCACTTTTTGAAGCGCCTTTTGTCCTGGCCTCCTCCGATGCCGCTCCCGACCCCATCCTGACTTACGGCAACCGCCGCGCGTTGGAATTGTGGGAATTGGATTGGCCTTCCCTCACCTCGCTGCCGGGTCGGCACACGGCGGAAGCGCCGGAGCGGGACGAGCGGGAAAGATTTTTGTCAGAGGTGCGCGCGAATGGGTTTGTGAGGAATTACAGCGGAATACGCGTCACCCGCACCGGACGCCGCTTCCGAATCCGGAATGCCGTTGTGTGGAATCTGACCAATGCAAACGGCCGTTTCGCCGGCCAAGCCGCGCGTTTCGCCGACTGGGACTGGCTCTAAACCCCTCCCCCTCGGACGACGTCCGGCGGGGGTGGACTGAGTTAGGCGGTGGAGTCGAGCCAGAGCTTGAGTTGAGGCTGGCGTGTGGCGGTGAAGTCGTCGGTGTTGAGGACTTGATGCCGTGCCTGCTCCAGATCAGCGATGAGAGCCGCCACATCCAACCCTTGAGTCCTGGGGGCATAACGCTCCAGAATCGGCAGGCAGGTGGCAAGCAGACCAGCCGCGCCGCGAAGGTTGTGACGGCGAATATGTTCGAACACCGCCGCGGCCTGAATCATTGCCTTATAAAAATCACTCAGCGCGTCATCCTTCGCCGTGGCCATCCAGAGCTTTTCCCATTCTTCATGCGCCTTGAAGAATTCTTTTTTGTTAAAAAGCTCGATGCCTTCAAAAAAAAGCGGATTCCACCGGCCAAAAATAAGTTCGCTCATTGTTGATTTTTTTGGGACTCCAGCGCGGCGCCGGCGATGTTTTGTATCTGACTAAGCCAGCCGCCAGCCGAGGATCCGCCCCCGGCCGCGGGCGCGCCTTCCGCCGCAGGGGCTGTCCCGGCGGCCGTTGACGCCGAGGATCCGCCGAATGCCGCGCCAAGATTCAGCGCCTGACTCAAGAGCTCCTTGCCCGACTGCGGGATGATTCTCTTGCCGATCGCATCGAGATCGGGAAGCGCGGAGAATTTGCCGTTCCGATAACGAAGCTTGAGCGGCAGCTCCACCTGACTGGCCGCGTTGGCCAACACATTCACGAGCGGAACGCCGTCAAACATCGCCTTAGAAAAGGTCTGGTCCATTTGGATCGATCCTCTGCCCTCGTATGTCCCCTCAAGCGACAGGTCTCCGCTTGTCCCGGCGGAGAAGAAGTCCGTCGCGACCGAAAGATCGCGAATCAAGACAACGCCGTTCGAAATGTCAAAGGTGTGGCGAAACGGATTGAGCACCGTGCTCTGCTGTGTGAGTTTGGGCTTGTAAGAGGCGGGAAGCCGCGACTCCACCTCGGTCACGATACCGGGAAAAATCGAATCCAGCTTGCCCATCACCTCGCGGACAAGATTCATATTGAGCAAGAGCCCTGCCGGCAAATCCACGACCGCGCGGCCGTTCAGGTTCTTCTGAATCATCGGCCACTCAAAACTCGCGAAGCTCCCGTCAAACGCGGCGCCTAGCTCGCCTTCAAACTGCGTTTTACCATCCTTGCCGGGGACCAAAAATTGCTCAATGCGTAATTTTTTAGCTTCCGCCTTGATCGAAGTCTGCCGCGTGCCCATCCAATCCCTGACCACGCCGGAAGCGGCAACTGATCCGCCTGCCAGCTCGGCCGTGAGCGAGTTGAGCGTGACCGTCTTCGCGTCGGCCTGAGCCGACAGGTTGATGGCACCGATCTCGGGACCGAATCCTTTGAGCGCCACACGGCCTCCGGCGATCTCCGCCTGGGCCAGATACTCCGGCTCGGACCCCGGCATCACCTTCAGCGACGGCAGCTTGATCGTGATCCGCCCCTCCGGGTTCTTTCTGAACGGCAAATCGCGCGCCGACGGGATCGCGTCCCCCATTGCCCGCCAATCCAAATCCGTGAGATTCGTCTTCAGCACCACGTCTTTAAGTTCGGCGGCTCCGGTCACCAGCGCCCGGCCCTTGCCGGTTAAGTCCAGGTTCTGACCATTGGAAAAAATCGCCGCCTTGACCGCAAATTGCGCCTCCGAACCAAGTGCCAGATTCTTAAAATCAGCATCCAGCTGACGGATGGGGATGGTGATCGCCGGTTTGGCAGAGAGATCTATAAAGGTCACCTTGGCGCCGCGCAGCTTGACCGAATTAACCGCGAAGTCCACCGCGGCGGCGGCCGCGCCCGGTTTGGAGGCGGAGGTCTTCGAGTCGGAAGCAGACTTGGTGGCGCGCACACCGCCCACGCGAATCTGCCCGGCCGCGTCACGCGTCAACACGATCTGCGGCTCATTAATCTCCACGGAAGGGACCCGCACTTTTTTGGACAGCAACGCCATAACATCCACCGCGGCGGCTGCCCGCTGCACGGTGAGCGCCGTTTTGCCGTCTTCGCGTATCACGATGTCTTTGACTTCGAGCGCCAGGGCGCCGTTCCAGGTTAGCCCTATCGAACCGATGCTCACGGGATTACCGACCGCCTCACTCAACTTCTGCTCGATCAGGGGCCGGTAACGGTTCGCGTCAAATGTCGCGATGAACACCGCTCCCGCGCCGGCGGCCAGAACCAGAATAACAACTAGCATAATGAAGATTTTTTTCATGTGAGTTTCCTTGATTACGAGCTCTGAGTTGACGAAGTTTCTACTTTTGAATCTTTGATGTCCGCGGCGATATTGGCGGGGGTCGTTTTGCGCCCCAGACCAAACACGGCCTTAAAAAGCTTTTTGACAAATTTCCAGAGCAGCCGCAGAACGAAGTAGGAAAGGATGAGGATGAGAACGATGGCTGCAACTGCCAGCCAGGGATGTTGAATAAAAAACCAGAACATTCCAAACACCGCTGAATCCTCCGCCAGACTGGCTGTGATATTGGAGAAGGGTTCCGGGGAAGTGTTGATCGCGAGGCGGGAGGAAGCCTTCAAGGCGTGCATGTTGAGAGCGAAGGTTCCCGCGCCCATCGAAAGCGCCGTCTGCGCGACGGGCCCGAGCTCGGATCCGGCCATGTAGCCCATACCCGCGGCAGCGGCCGGCCGTATGATGGTGTGAAAGGAATCCCAGAAGGAATCCACAAAAGGGACCTTGTCGGCCACAAATTCGATAACGTAAAGGAGGATGGCCGCGCCTATGATCAGCGGATGCTCGATAACTTTGAGGTCACCCGGTAAAGGCAACATGCCCAAACGGCCGCAAATGCCGGCGAGCGCGACGGCTAGATACAGATTGAGGCCGGACGCCCATCCGATCAATGCAACTGAGGCGTATTGCTGAATTGCTTGCATGCCGATTAGTGTATCATGCCTTGACTTTCCCGCGTCCTGTCCTAGAATGTCCCGCATGCACAAATACTTTTCATTCCCACTCATCATCACATTGGGCGCGATTCTCGCGCTCTATCTGTTTATTCCGAAGGAGAACGCCATGGCCAGCGGCACGACACCCACACCCAATTCCGGTTCATCATCCTCATCCATTCAGCTCCCCGATGTGGTCAAAGTCCGCATCACGACCAATCTGGGTGTCATTGAAGGCGACCTTTACGGCAAGCAAGTCCCCAAGACGGTCGGCAACTTTGTCACGCTGGCTCAAAAGGGATTTTATGACGGGATCATCTTCCATCGCGTGATCCCCGACTTCATGATTCAGACCGGAGATCCCGACGGTACAGGCATGGGCGGACCGGGCTATAAATTCGCTGATGAGTTCGCGGCGGGCCTCACGCACAGCGGACCTGGGATTTTTTCTATGGCCAACTCGGGCCCCAACACCAACGGCAGCCAGTTTTTTATCACGGACAAGGCGACGCCTTGGCTGGATCGCAAACATTCCGTGTTCGGTAAGGTGACCACAGGTCTGGATGTGGTGCACAAGATCGCCACGGCGCCCACCGGCCGCAACGACAGACCCCAATCCGAGATCCGGATGGAAAAGGTTGAGATCCTGAACGTTCCCGCCGCAGCTTAATACCTCTTCAAACAAAACGGACGCAGCCAATACCGGCCGCGTCCGTTTTTTTGTTTACGATACGGAGAGAACCAGGCCTTTGAGGTAATTGCCTTCGGGGTGATACAGGCTCACCGGGTGGTCTGAGGGATGGGAGGTCTCGGCGATGACGCGGACGGCGCGGCCGGAATCCTTGGCGGCACCGAACACGACTTTGCGGAAGAGGTCGGCGGTCATGTGGGATGAGCAGGAAAAAGTATGGATCAAGGCGCCCGGCGCGCATTTGCGCAGCGCTTGAAGATTGATGTCTTTGTAACCGCGGCACGCGTCCGGCACGTCTTCCTTGCGCTTGCAAAACGCGGGCGGGTCCAAAATAATCAGATCATATTGCCCCTCGGACTGCCGCAAATAATCGAATACGTCCGCGCGGACCCATTCCCCTTCTTTGACGGTCAATCCGTTGGCGGTGTAATTATCGCAGCCCTGCTCAAGCGCTTCGCGCGAGACATCCACGGACATCACCTGCTTCGCCCCGCCCTTAGCGGCATAGACCGAAAATCCTCCCGTGTAACAAAACGTGTTGAGCACGCGGCGGTCGGCCGCCGACACGCCGACTCTCGCGCGATTCTCTCGCTGATCCAGAAAAAACCCGGTCTTTTGACCGCTGCTGATTTGAACGCCAAACTGAAGTCCATTTTCGAGTATCATCGTGCGGTCCTTCAGCGGCTCGCCCGCCAACAAGCCCTCCGAAGGCGGCAAACCTTCACGCTTGCGCGTATCGGCATCGGATTTTTCATAAATCGTTTTGGGGTTCAGGCTTTTTTGAATGGCGGCTACGATCTCGGGCTTATGCCGCTCCATGCCGGCGGAATGCACCTGAAGCACCACGGTGTCCGCGTACCGGTCGACCACCAGCCCCGGCAAAAAGTCCCCTTCCGCGTTCACGACCCGATAGGCGTCCGTCGAGGATGCTTCCAAGGGACGCCTGAGTTCCACCGCTTCAGCAATACGCCGTTCGAAGAAGGCCGCGTCCGCCGCCGTTTCTTCAAAGGCGATCATGCGGACCAGGATCTGCGATTCGGGACTGATGAATCCCATGCCATAGAAGCGTTTGTCCGCGCCATAAACCTTCACCAGGGATCCCGGTTCGCACGGATCCACCTTCTGCACCGCGCCAGAAAAGACCCATGGATGAAAACCTTCCAAAGGTGTTTCACGGCCGGCTTTAAGAAATACTCTAGGAGTGCGCGTTTCGCGCGGTTGAGCGGTTGTCATGAGGGCCTTAACTTAAACGAGGGAGACCGCGAAGTCAATCAGGACTTGGGCGCGGGGATCAGCTTGAAGTACCGGCGAAGGCGAATTTGATTTAGGAACGAGACGCGCACAAACTGAAGGCCCAGGCCGTATTGATAGGGATCCGTGGCCTTGGTGACCCAAACCACGCGCGCGCGGGCGACAAAACGATCGGCTTTGAACGGACTGTCCAGACCGGGCAACGTTTCGATG
>JAGOUK010000068.1 GCA_018061225.1 Candidatus Omnitrophota bacterium
GAGCAGGAGAAAATGAGCAAAGCCCTGAGTGCGGGCAGGCAAAACGTACAGCGACCAGGAATACTCAACGCTCCTGGGCCGTTCGGGTGTGATTTCAAAAGTAGTCTCAATCGCGTCCACCCCAAATCTGCGAAATTGGGCCACATCACCGCGGTAAAGCTCCAGGTATTTGTCCGGCACCATCGCGAAGTAATTGTTCACCACATCGAATGGGATCCATTGACCGTCGATAAAATTTTCGGACCAAACATGGGTGATATTTTTGGTGCCGACATCCATAATAATACCGCCCACCACGCGCGATGGGATCCCCGCCGCGCGCGACAGAGCGCAAAAGAGCCTCGCCTTACCGCCGCAATCGGCTTCCAGCGCCTTTAGCGTCTCGTCGGCATCCTTGCTGCCCTTTTCGGACTTGTAATGAACTTCGCCCCGGACGAACGCGTAGATCTGCCCGACCGCCTTGGCCATATTCTTGGTGTTGCCGGTGATCTTCCAGAGCGTACGGCGCATTTCGCGGCTTTCGGATTGAATTCCTTTCGAGGGAGCCAGCCAAACCTGAAGCTCATGCGGATAGTCGGCATAGGGGTTGTCAACGATGGTCGCGTCGGGCGGGATTTGATAGCGGTTTTCGAGCAAATGGCAGGAAAAGTTGTACCGGATCTCGCGATCACCCTCAAGCAGCGAAGCCCGCCAAGCGGCCTGACGGTTCTGCGTGCGGGCCCGCTCCTTGATCTCAAGCTGAAACCCTTCGTGATCGAAGTGCTCGTTGTAGATGACCTGACGGGCGTTGTTCTTCGGCAGATACATCTTGATCCGGGTCGGCTGGTCCTTCCCCGCCATCGTGATGTTGATTTGACCATGACGGTAAAGACCCGGCTCCGTTGGAGTCGAGCCCTCGACATGGGTGGAGACTTTGATGGCCGTCAAAGAAAGGGCGGCGAGAATCAGAAGAAGCGCGATCAACGAAACACGTTTGTTCATTTAGATGCTCCGGGACCTCGGTTATAAAAATCCCTATTATACTTGAATTCGCAAGTTTCAACGCTTCCCGCGGGAGCGGCCAAATTAGCGCCGCGATTCCAAAAAAGCTATAATCCCCCATGCTCAAACGCTCTCAAAGCTCCATTCTTTGTGCAGTTCTATTGCTTTTGACGCTTTCACTGACCAGCTGCCTCAAATCGCCTTCTTCACCCATCCCAACCAACAGGGATTTGCGCCAATCGGCCCTGGATTTTGTCCGCCAATCCCTGATGACCGAGGGGTCGGCTCCAAAACTTTCGATGGAGCCGCCCAAAGGACCTTGGACCGTAACCCTGAAGAGCTATGCTCCCGGCCAATTAGTCACCTCCGTCCAGACCCGTTCCGCTGAGCTCGGCAAGGCGCTGCGCCAGGCGGTAATGGGCGCCCAGCGGGCTGGGCTGGCCGATCCAGCCGCCGCGCAAGCCGCACGACTCGTGCTCCAGGTGTCCCCGAAGGCGGATACCGTGATCCGTGCCGTCGAGTTCCATGGAAGCGCGCTTGAAGGACTGCCCTCCGACCGCGTGGCCGTGCGAACCATCGACCAAGAAATGATCCGCCGCAAAGCCCTGGATGCAAAGCATTACCTGCTCGGGATCATGGACCCCGTTTATGGAGGGTTCGCCAAAAAATATGACGCACTTCAGGACAGGACCGAATCGCGCGTTCGGACTATCTATTCCGCGTCCGCTCTCTGGACACTGCTCAGACTCCAAGACCTGGAAGCGACCCCGGAAATGCAGGCAGCCATCAACCGTGTTACCGACTTCCTGCTCTCCATGCAGGTTTCCGAGGGCCGTCACCGCGGCGCTTTTTATTATTCTAAAAAAATAAAGACCGGCATCCCTCAAGAACTGCTGGTGGTGGGCACCGCCTCAAAAACGATTTTTACGCTTTTAGAATTGCGCCGCAGAACCGGCGAGACGCGCTTCTTGGACGCTGCCGTTCTGGCGGGTGATTGGCTGCTAAGCGCTCAGGATGAGGCCGGCGTGGTGACTTCGACTTACCGGTTAAAGGATGGCGTTTGGATTCCAAGCACGCGGTTCTCAACGCTGTATCACGGCCAAGTCCTATCGGCATTTTCCCGACTCTACACGGTGACGCGGGACGAACGATACCGGGCCGGCGCCTCCAAACTCGCAGCCATGCTCATCAAGCGCGCGCAAGATCAGAATTACTTTTTACGTGACGATTACCGTCTCTCAGGGGACCCCGTGCCGACCAGTTGGGGTGTCATGTCTCTATTTGACTACCACCGGACCACCGACGACGCGGAAGCGCGGGACACCCTTCTCAAGCTAGCGGCTTCGCTCATGGACCGGCAGCATAAAGACCAGGAAGATATTTTTAATCTCGGCCGATTCGAAGGATCGACGGCGTCCAGCGGCAACGGCTGGATCAATGAAGTTTTTTCGGAGGTGTATCTCTATGGGCAAAAGCACGGCTGGGATCCGGAACCTTTGAATCAGATTCGAGTCTCCATCCTACAGGTCACCCGATGGCTGATTCAGAACACTTATTCGGAAGCCAACACCTACGCGGTCAAAAATCCCTCCCGCGCCATCGGCGGCCTGATCCGCAATTATTCCGAAGCCGCCGTCCGCACAGATGCCGTCTGCCACGGCGTGAACGGCTATCTCAATATGCTGGAAGAATGGCCCGAAGGTCCCCTGCTGGACATACCCGAACGCTCCTGACCCCCGCTTCGCCCGAACCCTGATCAGGAATCAAGAGGATCTTCAGCGACCGCCACCTTGATCCCGGCATGCAAATACTTCTGCCGCATCTCCTGGCGGTCGATCGCGCGCACCATGCCCTCCTCGGCCGATATGATGCCGGCCATCACCAGGCTCAACAGCGCGTCATTGAGCGACTGCATCCCCAGGGCTTTTCCGGTCTGAATGGCGCTGTAGATCTGATGGGTCTTGCCGTCCCGAATATTGGCGGAGATGGCCGAATTGACGATGAGTATCTCCTGCGCGGCGACGCGGCCTTTGCCGATGCGTTTGCACAACGTCTGGGAGATGACCCCCCTGAGAGACTCGGCCAGCATCGTGCGGATCTGGCGCTGCCGGTCCGCCGGAAACTGATCCACAATGCGGTTGACGGTGGAACCCGCGGTGGTCGTATGGAGCGTCGCAAAAACCAAATGCCCTGTTTCGGCCGTTTCGATCGCGATTTCGACCGTCTCAAGATCGCGCAATTCACCGACCAGTACGATGTCAGGATCTTCACGGAGGGCGGCCCGCAGAGCTTTTTTGAAGCTCTCGGTGTGGCGATGCACCTCACGCTGATTCACGAGGCATTTCTTGTTGGTGTAGACGAATTCGACAGGATCCTCGATGGTGATGATATGTTCGTCACGCGTGGAATTCACCTGGTCGATCATCGCGGCCAATGTCGTCGACTTACCGCTTCCCGTTGGGCCCGTGACCAGCACCAGGCCTTTTTGAAGCGTGCAGAGATCGAGGATTGCCTTGGGCAGATTCAAATCCGAGGCAGTCGGAATTTTGGACGGGATTAAGCGAAAAACTCCTCCCGTCCCTCTCAGTTCCTCAAAATAGTTGGCGCGGAAGCGTCCCACACCCTCAAGCGGATAGGCAAAGTCCGTGTCGTGGATCTCATTGAATTCCTTCCAATTGGATTCCGGCGCGATCTCCATGAGGTGTTTGCGGGCCTCATCGGGCGGCGTCACCGGAAACCCCTCTATGATCTTCATGGAACCATCGACACGGTACATCGGCGGCAGCCCCGATGAAAAGTGCAAATCAGACGCGCCCGCTTCTTTGACCTTGGTGAGCAATTGATCCAGCCATGCCATTTGAATGTCTCCCTTTTTACAAGCCCATTTCGGCATAGGTGCGGGCGATCTTCTCGATCGCGACCATGAACGCCGCTGTCCGGATATCATTGACGCCCGCGGTGCGGGAACGGACCTCGCGGATCTCCTGATATGCAATCCGCATCGTGTCGTCGAGCCCGGACCGCACCAGGTCCAGTTCGTCCGCGCCCTTAAAGATCTCCTTGCGAAGCTTGATGGGAACCATTTGATCCGTGACGGCCTCAAGCGCCTCAATGAATGCCAGTCCACGGTTCTCGTGATAACGGCGGTCCATGCGCCCAAAGCGGATATGCGAAATATTCTTGATCCACTCAAAGTATGAGACAGTCACGCCGCCGGCATTGAGATAAAAGTCCGGGATCACTGATATCCCTTTTTCTTTAAGGATCTGATCGGCCTCGTAGGTGACCGGGCCGTTAGCTGCCTCGGCAATTAGCTTTGCTTTAATCCTCGCGGCGTTCTTGGACGTGATCTGATTCTCAAGCGCCGCGGGAATCAGGATATCGCATTCCATCTCAAGCGCCTTTAGGCCGTCCGTCTCGATTTTACCTCCGGGAAAGTTCAACACACTTCCGGTTGCTTTGATGTATTGAGCCAGCTCCTCAATGTTAATCCCCGCATCATTGATGACGGCGCCGTCCCGCTCGATGACAGCGATGATTTTTACACCGTCCTCTTCAGACAGAAATTTGGCCGCGTGATAACCGACATTTCCCAATCCCTGAACAACCACTCGCTTGCCCTCAAGGTCCCCCTGCAGGCCCGCCCGCTTGATATCCTCCGCGTGCCTAAAAAATTCCCTCAGTCCATATTGAACCCCGCGGCCGGTCGCCTCGTTCCGCCCGGCGATACCGCCTTGCGATACCGGTTTGCCGGTGACACACGCGACCGCGTTGATATCATCCGGGTGTAGATTCCGGTAAGTGTCGGCGATCCAGGCCATTTCACGGGGACCCGTCCCCATATCCGGAGCAGGAACGTTGAGACTCGGACTGATGTACCCCTTCTTAATCAGCTCCGTGGCAAAGCGCCGCGTGATCCGCTCCATCTGCTCTTCCGAAAATTCCTTTGGGTTGATGCACAGACCGCCCTTGGATCCGCCGAACGGCACATTGACCAGCGCGCATTTGTAAGTCATGAGCGCGGCGAGGGCTTCCACCTCGTCTTGATTCACATTAGGGGAATAACGAATCCCCCCCTTAACCGGCATCCGATGCTCGCTATGGACGGCTCTCCATCCATGAAAAACCCGATAACCCTCCCTAAATTGCACCGGAAAACTAACCTTGTAAACCGATCGGCATGACTTCATCATCGCCGGCAGCCCAGACGGCAGGTCGAGGTAAGAAATCGCCTTATCAAGCATAAGGTTCACACCGTCACGAAATGTAGAGTCGGGCTTAACTGTCATGAGACCCCCAATATGAGTTACTATAGAACTACTTCTATTATCAATAATAATCATTTCTATCATTTAATCAAGGTCTAACTGATAAATAAATCCAATGTCAAATTACACGGAAAGCTTGAATAAAAATCTCACAAAATGGCCTGTTAGCTCATTTTTGATTACTATTACTTAATTTATAATACATTTGTTACTTGATAAAAATCCTCCCATGCCCTAGACTTGAACTTCGGATTAACAAATGAAGCAGACAACACTTAAACACAACACGACCGTAGCGCTCCGCCGTTATCAAACGGCGGCTATGCGCTTTGTTGCCATGTGCCATAAAGGCATTTGGCCTCAATCGGTGGGTTGTGCAGGAGGAAGTCTCGTAAGGTAGTCGCCCGGTCCTAAAAAAGATTCCACACAACCCACCAACCCTTCGGGGTCGGTGGGTTTTTTATTTTCGTCAACAACAAGGAGGTCCATATGAAGTCGATTACAAGAACCGCGCGGTCGGTTCGCGGCGTAAAAAGCGCCTATCACCCGGTCGCGCTCACATCCCTGCTCTACCTGCGGGAGGCCCTGTTTCGGGAGGAGTATGAAAAGTGCTCGGAGCTGATCGGGATCGCGAGGGAGTTCGGCGCGCGGGAGTCGGAGATCGGGTACTTACTGGAAGACCCCAGACGCGTGCCCGGATAACCGAGCTCGACCTCGTGCTGGCGGAAGCCGGTATCTGTGTTGCGGGACCGCTCGCCGCAACACAGATACCGGCTTCCGCCGCCCACAGGGCTCATTATGACGAGTCATGTGGCCTCGGGATCGTGAAGGAGGGTCAATCTCGATGGGCGCGCGAAAAGGGAGAGGAGGAGAAGAGACGGGCTAGGAGAGGAAGCTGTCTTTTTTGAGGTCGCGTTTGGCTTTGGCGGCGGCTTTTTCTTTGGCGTAGTTGGCTTTGAGGGATTTTTGCATTTCCATGAGGGAGTCGTTGAGCTGACGCTCTTTGGTTTTGACCAATGGCGACCTGCCTACCGGCTGCATCCAGCCGGAAGTTGTCCTTTTGATATTGCCCCAGGCGTTTTGAATGCCGCGCTGAGCGGGGGCGGTCCATGCAACGGCCTGGTCTTTCCAAACACCGAGCTTCTTCAGGATGGCATTCCCGTCCGTGACTTCAAATTCACTTTTTTCGATGCGTTCGATTTCGGTCCGGTTGAAGGTGGTGCTGCCGTCTTTGAGTTTCACCTTGACCAGCGATTCATTCTCGATCACCTTTCCTTCAAGACTGCCGCCGCGCTTGAGGTAGACGGTATCCGCCCGCGCGCAGGAAGCTGCCAAGATTACGGCCATAACCAAGATCAATCCTATTAGATGGGTACGATTCATGCCGTGATTATACTCCCGGGGGTTTGCGGGATACATATCGCTTTATGAGTCCTTGATCACTTTGTCGCAGTGGGGACAAATCACGTTGCCTTCGTCGTCGGTGTCCGCGGAATCCAGATCGACCTCTTTTCCGCAGAACGGACAGCTTTGTAGATTGAAGTATTCGGGGTGTTCAGATAGGTCAAATGCGGACGGGTCTTCTTCCAAATGCTCCGGAGCAGACTCAATCATAGTTGAACAGATCCTTCAGCGTGATCTTGGAGCCGACTTCCGCATCCGGAATGCACGCGCGAACCGCTGCCAGAATTTTTTTCCGTATATTGGGAGTCAGGCGGCGGCCTTTACGGCC
>JAGOUK010000069.1 GCA_018061225.1 Candidatus Omnitrophota bacterium
GGACAAGCGCCGGGTTAAACTCCGGACACACTTACCGGCTTCTGCTTGGGGCAAGCCCAATTCTGACCGCAAAGCGGTCTCAAGCGCCAGATTCATCAACGCGTCCATCCGGCTTTGATTGCCTTTGATACACCGCTAGCGTAGTGATCCCATTGGCTTGAATCATCACATCCCGCACAAAGCCCGGAGGCGGCTTAGTGAGAGAAATAGAATCGGATCCGAGTTTTCTAAACACGGTTAATATATAGTCTGCGCCGTCCACCTTCTCGACCATTCGAATTCTTCTCGCGTCTTCTGGAAGTAAAAATCGATGGCTCAACCACCCTGGTTCATCATTGGCAAAAACAACAATATTGTTCCGATCGTCTTTATCCAAAATGTATTCAAGACCATGACGGTAAGACAACCCCCAATAATCCATGTCATAACGCTTGTGCAGTTCATGTTTGGGCCCTGCCATAAAATTAAAATAAACCTGCTCATTGGGATGGGCTTTGATTACGAACCAAACGGGCTCCAAGACAATGATCACGGCTGCCGCCAGGATGAGGAAGCGGCGCTCACCCAATACATACTTCAGCATCTCCCAGCCTTTCAGCATGCACAGCACCATGGCGGGATACAAAAAATAGTAATGCCTCCACCCGTCGTAGATATTAGGGTGGCGGATGCAATAGTGCGCCAATGGTATTGCAAGCCAAAGGCCGACGATGAACGCCGGCGATCCGATGATGACTCTGAGCGGAGTCAACTTGATACGCACAGCCCAGGCAGTACACCCGGCCAAACCCAGCATCAGAAAGGGTATGGGCGTGGTGATCATGATCCACTGAAATAAATACCTCAATGGAATCTGAGGCCTGGGAACAAATCGTCCTTCAAAGACAACCCCCCACGGACCCTGCGTGTAGCTTTCCATATCCTGAAAAAAATAAACAAAAGAGTGGAACGGATCCTGCCATAATGCGGGCCAAAAAATCAGCGTACAAACCAAAGACATGCCCAGATAAAAAGCCAGACGCATGGCCCGGCCGGCTCGCCCGGACGGCTCACCCGCCACTCCCGCCGCCTCGACAATGAGGGTGATCAACAGCATCAAAATCCCGGGCAATCGGGTCGCGATGCAAGCGCCGGTTAATGCGGCATGTGTCAGCGCGCGGAACCAGGTTCTCGATTGCCGGTACCGTTCGAGCGTATAGATGGCGATGACAAACATGGACATGAACCCGATGTCCTTGGAGTTGTAAAAAGCCTCGGCAAATATTCTGGGGCTGGTAACGAGCAAGAGACATCCCATAAGAGCGGTCTGCCAACGGCCAAAATATTTGAGGCCAATGCGATAAAATGCCGCGACGGCCGCGATAAACAATGTGACATTTGCCGCATGCCGCGCCAGCACCACCTCGCGCCAGGATTGTGCGGAGAGGCATTTCTGGACCAAGACTAGAAACATTTCGACAAAGGGACCATGGTCCAGATCAGGATTAGAAAATATTTTGGGATCCTTGTTGAATATATAATTCCATGTATCCATGCCATAAGATTGGCACGTTTTTTCATCCCAATGCGGACCATAATCGGGATACAGCTTCCAACACAGAATAGCCAGTCCTCCAAAAAATAGAGACATCAGCAACGGGCGGCGGAGATCACGGCTGTCTTTGGCAAATAAAGCGTTCATCGTTTCGAAATTTCCTCAAATCCAAGAGAACACCCGCGCAGCGCGGCGGCAGGCGATCGGCCGATCAGCTCGAATCCGGCTCCGACTCTGCGGCCGAGGTCTTCCGTTTGAATCGCAAAACAAGAACCTTGATTCGCCAGATCATAGATCCGGATCAAACCCGTTTGTCTTTGGGGCAATGGCCGGCCGCTTGCCGGATCGGCCATGATGACTCTCATCCACGGCGCTCCATATTTGATCGAAACCCCGGACTTTGAAGCTCGTCCCCGATCATAAAACTGGCTGGATAATTCCGTCATTCCATATTCATTGATAACACGGCGGCCTGGAACACCAAGATGTTTTGCGGAGCGAAGCACGAGGTCCTGCCGGCCGACTTCCTTCCGCCGACCCTTGTATCCTCCGGTCTCCATGATGCGCGAGCCAGCGGGCAGCCGGAGCGCGATGCCTTCGGCAAAAAGATGGTCAAGAAAATCCGCCAAAGCAAAAGTTGTTGTAAAAATCAGGACTTTTTCATTTTTTCGGACGCACGCGGACAAATACTCGGTCAGCGCCTCCGTCCTTAACCCATTTTTGGTCAGTCCATAAAAGGGCTTTCCCCGGCCAAATAACTGAGCTGTTCGGCCGCCCATGTAACTCAATGAACTATGCGGCGCTTCCCGCGGATCTAGCGCCAAAAAAACAAACCTGACACGCTCCCCCCGCTTTAGGTCCGGAACGACGTATCTTCCAAAAAGCGGCCGGATGGCTGCATCGTAGAAGCTCAGATCCTCAAACTCATGCTTACCGCGGGCCAAACCGCGTGTGGTTCCGCTCGTTAAAAAAATCCGCCTGGTCCGTGATCGCTCAAAACACGCAACACGGTGATGTTTAAACGCGGCGACCGGAAGCGCTGGAATTTCCTGCCAGCAGCGCACTTCCTTTATGCCTTCCGCCTCACAGAACAGATCGTATATTTTATTACGGGACCGCTGCCACAAGTAGGTTTGTATCGCGAAGCGGTTGAACGCCGCTTCGGATAACGGGCGATTGGAACGGATATGCCGAAGAATGTGCCGCTGAAACGTTTCCATTTAGATCAAAGAGATTATTTGATCAACGGCGGTTTTTATCTGGGCTTTACTGATAATGAATGAGGGGGAAAAAGAGACGATGTTCGACTTTTCTCCGGACGGAAGAAGAATGATCCCTTTTTTAAGACATTGCTTCATCAGCTGTGCGGCTGCGCCGGGCTGTTTCAATACCAGACCAAGCATCAGCCCCCGCCCTCGTACGCCGGCGGCAGCGCGAGGCTTTTTAAGCACGAGCTGACAAAGCTGTCTTCTAAAATATTCCCCGGTCTCCCGGGCCCGCACGTCCCATTGTCCGAGCTTCAGGTGACCAATCGTTGCGGAGGTCATCGCGCAACCCATCGGGTGACCCAGAAAGGTGCTGGTGTGCCGCGCTTCGCCGGGTGACGGCCCCCATGCCGCGAAGATCTTCGACGACGACACGCACGCGGAGATAGGAAAGCCGTTCGACATCCCTTTTCCCAGACAGATCAGGTCGGGTGTCACTCCGTAATGCTCAAAGGCGAACCATTTGCCGGTGCGGCAGAAGCCGGAATAAATCTCATCAAAGATCAGCAGCGCTTTGGCCGCGCGAACGATACGAGCGAGCTTGGTCAAAAAATACGGGTCGATCGGACGCACGCCCGCCCGGCCCTGTATCGGCTCGACGATCACCGCGCCGATACGTCTGGGACTTGCGGACATCAAGCGCTTCCGAATCGCGCTTAGCTGCCGATCCGCTTCGGCACGGGTCACGGCGCCTTCCATCGGGAAAGGCGCGAATTCTCCGAACGCTCCGCCCTGTCCCGCAAACGGTTCCCTAAAAAATGCTCTCGACGTCACTTGCAGCGCGCCGTAGCCAAGCCCGTGATACGAACCCTCAAAGGCCAGAACACCGGGCTTACCCGTGTAAAGATACGCCGTCTTAAGCGCCGTCTCGACCGCGTCTGATCCGTTACAAGAAAACCACACTTGCTTGAGCGGCTTCGGCAGCACCGACGCGACGGCCCGCGCGGCTTCGAGCTTGAGCTCGTGCGGGTGCACATCCCCCATCGCATGCCAACCGCGCTTGAGCACGGCCTCGGCCGCCCGCCGCACGACCGGCGCCCCATGCCCCAGCCCGCACACTGCAAAAAAAGCCGTCAGATCCAAATAGCTGTTGCCGTCCACATCCGTAACCCGACACCCCTTGGCCGAACGGATAAAAACAGGAAAGTCCGCGTCACCATAAGTGACATGCGGACTTTCGTATTGCCGTAATTGTTTGAGTAGTTTTTTGGAAGCGCTGCCCGGAATCATCACACGAGTCCGTCAGCGGCCTCGCCGGGCGGCATCAGCATACTGCGTCATAGACTTATTCGTGCTCCGCGAGGTAGCGCTCGGCGTCGAGGGCGGCGGCGCAGCCGGAACCGGCGGCGGTGACGGCCTGGCGGTACACGTGATCGGCGACATCGCCGGCGGCAAAGACACCTTCCACATTGGTGCGAGTGCCCTTTTTCAGCGCGATGTAACCTTTATCATCGACGTCGATCACGCCTTTGAAGAGCTTCACATTTGGTTCATGACCGATCGCGATGAAGACGCCCTGACATGCCAAGTCGCTCACGGTGTTGGTCTTGAAGTTCTTGAGCGTCACACTGGTCACCTTTTTGGCGGCGACATCATTGATTTTTTCGATCGCGCTGTTGAGCACGAATTCGATCTTGGGATTTTTGCGCGTGCGGTCAATCATGATCTTGGAGGCGCGGAATTCCTCGCGGCGGTGGATAAGATACACTTTTGACGCGAAGCGCGTCAAAAAGTTCGCCTCCTCCATCGCCGTATCACCGCCGCCGACGATCACGACTTCCTTGTTCTTAAAAAATGCTCCGTCGCAGGTCGCGCACGCAGAAACACCGTATCCCTGCAGCGCCTTTTCGGACTCGATGCCCAGCCAGCGAGCGGTGGCGCCGGTCGCGATGATCACGGCCTTGGCGAAGTATTCCTTACCGTCGGACTTGACCATGAAGGGCTTTTTGCTGAAGTCGACCGCTTCCACGTCCTGACGCAACATCTCGGTCCCGAAGCGCTCGGCTTGTTTCTTAAAAAGTTCCATCATTTCCGGCCCCGTGATTCCGTCCGGAAATCCGGGATAATTCTCAACGTCGGTCGTCAGCATCAGCTGGCCGCCGGGCTGGCCGCCCGCCATCAGCCCCTCGAACAAAAGCGGCTTAAGATTCGCGCGCGACGCGTAAATCGCCGCCGTGTACCCCGCCGGCCCAGATCCGATGATGATGAGATTCTTAACGTCCATGATGAGTCTCCTTGTTACCGGTTACCGGACCACGTCCGGTTATCGGTTATATGGTTAAAACAATCTTTCCAAAATTTGAGCGGGATTCCATCCGGGCCTGGGCATCGCGCGCGCGTTCGAGCGGGAATTCTGAGTCCATGACCGGCTTCACCTTGCCGGCTTCGAGCAGGCGGACCACCTCGAGCAGCTCCGCGTGAGAACCCATGTACGATCCCTTGATGGTGAATTGCCGCATGTACAAAAATCGAAGGTCCATCTGGATCTGAGGCCCGGACGTCGCGCCGCAAGTCACCATCCGCCCTCCTTTGGCCAGGCATTTAAGATTCTCGGTCCAGGTCTCGGGTCCGATATGCTCAAACAAAAGATCCACGCCTTTACCGCCGGTCACATCGAGCACCGCCTGACCAAAAGGGACTTTTTTATAGTTGATGACGGCTGAGGCTCCCAGAGCAGCGGCTTTGATGGCTTTTTCTTCTGAGCCCACGGTTGTGATCACTTCAGCACCAGCCAAACGCGCCAGCTGAATCGCCGCCTGCCCGATTCCGCTGCCGGCCGCGTGAACCAGCACCCGGTCTGTCGACTTCAAGCCCCCATGCGTATGCAGCATATGCCACGCGGTCAAAAAAACCAGCGGCGATGCCGCCCACTCCGCGAACGAAAGCTGAGCGCTCACCTTAATGACACGCCGGGCGGCGACAACGATGCGCTCACGATAAGTTCCGTCCACCTGAAGTCCGAGTAAATGATATTGATCGCAGAGCGAATCCCAGTTGCCGGTGCATTTGTCGCAAACGCCGCAGCCCATGCCCGGCGAAAGGATGACATGGTCTCCCGGCTTCACATTGGTGACTCCGGCTCCGACCGCCGACACCACACCGGCTCCGTCAGATCCGGGCACGCGCGGTAAACCCAGCTTCACGCCCGGCAGCCCGTTGCGCACCCAAATATCCAAATGGTTCAGCCCGGCCGCTTTGAGATCGACGAGCACTTCATTAAGACCGGGCTTAGGGTCCGGAACTTCGACAAGTTTCAGGACTTCAGGCGTATTCCCGTGCTGATCAAATTGAATCGTTTTCATCGCAATAAATAGGAGGTGTCCCTAATTGATTGGGTGGTTCTAGATTTTTCTCAGGAACTCAACGAAGAGCCGAACACCGATGCCGGTCGCGCCGACCGCGCTGTAATCTTTGGCCGACTGGCTCCACGCGGTACCCGCGATGTCCAAATGCGCCCACTTCGAATGTCCCCCGAAGTGCTTGAGGAACATCCCGGCCGTGATCGTCCCCGCCCCTTTTCGAGAAATATTCTGGATATCTCCGTACGATCCTTTGATGAAGTCCTCGTATTCGTCCCAGAGCGGAAGCTCCCAGAGGCGTTCGCCGGTTTTTTCGCCGGCAGCCCTAAGCTTTGAGGCTAATTCGGCATCATTCGCCATGAGGCCGGACGCGGCGCTGTCAAAGAAGGCCGCGCAGGCGCCCGTGAGCGTCGCAATGTCCACGACATAGCGCGGCTTAAAACGCTGCGAGTAAGCCAGCGCGTCCGCCAGGATCAACCGGCCTTCGGCGTCGGTGTTGAGCACCTCAACCGTCTTGCCGTTAGAAATGGTGATGATATCCCCGGGGCGCTGGGCCGCGCCGTCGGGCATATTCTCCGCCAGCGGCGTGATGCCGACCACGCGAACCGGCAGCTTGAGCTTCGCGGCGGTGATCACGGCGCCGACCACGGCGGCCGAACCGCACATATCAAATTTCATTTCGTCCATCGCGCGGCCGGGCTT
>JAGOUK010000070.1:0-3353 GCA_018061225.1 Candidatus Omnitrophota bacterium
TTCATCAGCCACGTATCCAATGCCCGTTCCAAGATCGCCGCGTTTCCGTTCACGACCAAGACGCCCATTCTCGGAGTGGTCAAGGATTCTGACGGACGCACGCTGGTCCTCGCGGATATTCCCGGGCTCATCGAGGGAGCGCATGAGGGCCGCGGTCTGGGACATCAATTTTTGAGGCATGTGGAACGCACGCGGTTATTCCTGCACCTGGTTGACATGGCAGGCACGGACGGCCGGGATCCGGTGGACGATTACCGCGTGATTCGCAAAGAGCTCGAGCAATATCATGCCGCTTTTAAGAAGCGCCCCTTCATCGTCGCGGCGAACAAAATGGACATTCCGGAGGCCAAGGTTAATTTGGCCAAATTTAAGAAAAAATTCAAAGTGGCTGTATTCCCCATCTCTGCCGCAACCGGCGAGGGGCTGGAAAAGCTCAAGAACGAGTTGTTCTTGCGGGCCGGCGGAGTCGAGGAGGAGTAGGATCCATGAGGCAGGAGTTTTTTAAGAACGCCCGCCGTATCGTCATCAAGGTGGGGACTTCGGTTCTGTCGCATGACGGACAGCTGTCCCTTGCCAGGGTCAAGGCGCTTGCCTCGGGCATTGCGAGGCTCAAGAAGCGCTCGGGCAGTGTCCAGGTGATCCTCGTCAGCTCCGGCGCCATCGGTGCCGCCTTGGCCTTTCTGGGGCTCAAGAAACGGCCCGTTAAGATCGAGGAGCTTCAGGCTCTCGCCGCGATCGGTCAGCCGCGCCTCATGCAGATGTACATGGAATCTTTTGGAACGGTGGACGTGGTGCCCGCCCAGGTGCTTCTGACCTGGCAGGACCTGGCCAGCCGCGCGCGCTTCGAAAACACGCGCCGCACCCTCGAACAGCTGGTTCGTCAGGGAGCGCTTCCCATCGTCAACGAGAACGACACCGTTTCGACGCAAGAAATTGAGTTTGGCGACAATGATCAGCTTTCGTCGATGGTGGCATCGCTTTTTAACGCGGACCTTTTGGTGCTTTTGACGGATGCCGAAGGGCTTTATGCGGATATGAAGGCCGGCGCTTCCAGCCGGCTGCCGCTGGTCGAAGATTTAAACGCCGAGCATTTTGCGCTGGTGCAGGATGAGAAAAAAGCTCACACCAAGGGCGGTATGGCCTCGAAGCTTGGGGCCGTTCAAAAGGCGCTCAAAGCCGGAATTCCTTGCGTGATGGCGTCAGGAGCGGAGCCTCGCATCCTGGATCGTTTGTTCGACGGGGAGGACTTGGGAACGCTTTTTCTGCCCAAGATCAACAAGCTCAGCTCGAAGAAGCATTGGATCGCTTATATTTCCAAATCGGAAGGTGTGTTGGTGATCGACGACGGCGCGAAGCGCGCGCTGACTCATGGCGGGCGTTCCCTGTTGGCCGCGGGACTAGTCAAGGCGACCGGGCATTTTGAGGCCGGTTCGGCGGTGGCCGTTAAGGACGCCGAGGGTCAGGTGCTGGGCAAAGGAATCGTGAATTTTTCGTCCACGGATCTGGCTCAAATCAGGGGACATAAGGCCTCTGCGTGGGAGGCGATTCTCGGCCGGCCGTGTTCCGGAGAGGTGCTGCACCGGGATAATTTTGTCCCGGCAGAAAGTCTGGAAGGGAGTTCCAAATGAGCTTGAGTTTGATGAAGAAAAAAGCAGCGGCCGCCAAAGCCGCCAGCGCATCGCTCGCGTCACTTTCGGTGGAAGAACGCAACTCCGCGATCCGCGCGATGGCACGTCAGATCCGTGAGGACTCCGACCGTATTTTGACCGCGAACCGCGCGGACATGAGGGAGGCCGAAGAAGCCAGACTCAGCGCAGCAATGCTGGGACGACTCCGTTTGGACGCTCAGAAGATTGTCGGCATGGTGAAGGGGCTTGAGACGATCGCGGCGCTGCCGGATCCGCTCGGCCGAGAGCTCGAAACGATCACGCGCCCCAATGGACTCAAGATCCGAAAGATTTCCGTTCCAATCGGCGTCATCCTGATCATTTTTGAATCCAGGCCCAATGTGACCGCGGATTGCGCCGGCCTTTGCGTGAAGTCGGGAAACGCCGTGATTCTCCGCGGCGGCCGCGAGGCCATTCGGTCCAACACCGCGATCCATGCGTCGATTTCGGCAGCCTTGAAGAAGCGGGGGATCAGCCCTTCGGCAGTGGAGTTCATCGAATCAACGGACCGCAAAGATGTGGAGCATCTCTTGAGTCTCGCGGGCGATATCGACGTGGTGATTCCGCGCGGAGGACCGTCGCTCATGAAGACGGTCACGGAGAAGTCGAAGATTCCTGTTTTGAAGCATCTCGACGGCATCTGCCACACCTACGTAGATCGGGACGCTGATCCCGCGATGGCGGTTCGTATCTGCGAAAATGCCAAGGCGCAGAATCCCGGAGTTTGCAATGCCATGGAAACGCTTCTGGTGGATCGCCCGGCCGCCGCTAAATTTTTGCCTTTTTTAGCGCAGCGGATGAAGGCGAGGGGCGTGGAGCTTCGCGGATGTCCCGAGACGCGAAAAATTCTTAAGGGCATCAAATCAGCAACGGAACAGGATTGGAAAACCGAGTATCTGGACCTGGTCCTTTCGATCCGTGTCGTGAACGGAGTTGAGGCGGCCGCCGCCCACATCCGCAAATATGGGTCCAAGCACTCAGATGCCATTGTCAGCGAAAATGCTTCCACGCGAGCGCGTTTTGCGTCCGCGATTGATTCGGCCTGCGTGTTTGAGAATTGTTCGACGCGATTCAATGACGGCGGCGAATTTGGGATGGGAGCAGAAATGGGTATTTCTACGGATAAGCTTCACGCGCGGGGTCCCGTGGGTTTGCGGGAGCTGACAACGTATCAGTACATCGTCAGCGGTCGGGGGCAGATCCGGGAGTGAGGCGCATCGGAGTCTTCGGCGGGAGTTTTGACCCAATACACCGCGGTCACACGGCAATCCTACGCGCCGCCCAAAAGCACTTTGATTTTGATTGGATCTACGTCGTTCCTGCTCATCAAAACCCGTTGAAAAAATCCGCTGCTCACTCACTTCCCGCGCGCCTGCGCGCGCTGCGGTCGGCCGTTCGGCCCATGAGTTATGTCCGGATATCGCTGCACGAAGCCAAGCAGGCGCGAGCCGCTTATACCATCGGTACCCTCGGATACTTTAAGAAACGCCACCCGAATGCCGCCCTATTTTTTATCGCGGGAAGCGATATCTTGAAGACATTTGGTAAATGGAAGGATCCCGCCGGCATCCTGCGCGCCGCGACCTTGGCGATTGCCGCCAGACCGGGCTTTCCTAGGCCCAAAAACGGCCCCGGCATCGAGGTTTTTGAGATGAAGCCGGTCCGGGCGAGTTCAACAGAACTGCG
>JAGOUK010000070.1:3453-6735 GCA_018061225.1 Candidatus Omnitrophota bacterium
CCGCCGGCATCCTGCGCGCCGCGACCTTGGCGATTGCCGCCAGACCGGGCTTTCCTAGGCCCAAAAACGGCCCCGGCATCGAGGTTTTTGAGATGAAGCCGGTCCGGGCGAGTTCAACAGAACTGCGTCGGGTTCGGGCATAGTGATGCGGCCGTCGGTTATTTGGTTCACCGGACTTCCCTCATCGGGAAAGTCCACATTGGCAACTGCTTTGGGCGTACGCTTTGTTGAGGCGGGGATCTCGTTTTGCTGTTTGGATGGGGATGAAATCAGGAAGACAATTTCTAGGGATCTGGGTTTTGGGCAGGCAGATCGTGTTGAGCAGGTTCGCCGGGTCTATCGATTGGCCGCGGAACATCTTCAAGAAGGCCGACATGTGATTGTGAGCATGGTCTCACCTCACAGGCTGATTCGCCGCGAGGCAAGGCTAGCCCTGCGGTCATTTGTCGAAGTCTATGTGAATTGCCCGCTGGAATCTTGCGAGCGTCGAGATATTAAAGGTTTGTATCTTCGCGCGAGGAAGGGTGAGATAAAGGAATTCACGGGCATCGATTCCGTGTACGAGGAGCCAGAGAGCCCCGAAGTGATGGTTCGGACAGATCAAAACGATGTTCAGTCCTGTCTGAACAGTATTTGGAAATTCCTTCAGGAACGCAATTCTGATAAGCCATCAAAATTTTGATTTTGGGCTTGATATGCTAAACTCACGGCTTTATTAGAATAAAAGGAGAACGTTATCGCTTCCATAAAATCCGCAGAACTCATGGCTCAGCTGGCGCTCGAACGCAATGCCGAAAATGTCCAAATCATGGACATGACGAAGGTTTCGGGGCTTTGTGATTATTTTGTGCTCTGCTCGGCATCTTCGAAGACGCGCGGCCGCACGATTGCCGAGCATATACAGGACGAAATGAAAAAGATCGGGAACCCCATCATCCACCGCGACGGGCTCAAGGAATGCGATTGGATCGTTCTGGATTTTTCGGACATCGTAGTTCATATCTTTTTGGCCGATCTTCGTAAATATTATGATTTGGAATCTCTTTGGGGCGATGCGCCGCGCCGCACGATTGCTGAAGAAGCTCCTGCCAAATCTGCTAAACCGGTTGCGGCTAAGCCGGCTGCCGTCAAGCCGGCCAAATCCTCCAAAACAGGCAGATCTTCCAAAAAATGATGACTTGTCTTGCCATCGAAGCCCGCATCCGCCGGGCTCTGGAGGCCGCGGCTTGCGCGAGCATCGGGGCCGAGAACTTAAGCTCGCCGATATTGCTTGAGCAGCCCAAGGATGATCAGTTTGGCGACTTCACGACCAACTTCGCGCTCAAGCTCGCCAAGGAGGCGCGCAAAAGCCCCCGCGCGCTCGCGGAGGATGTGATCGCGCGTTTCCGGTCGGGGGATGCGGATGCCGCCAAGCTTGTCGCCGATATCAAGGTTGAGGGGCCGGGCTTCATTAATCTTTTCCTCGACCGCTCCGCTCTCACCGCGGTGATCGAGGAGGTCTTTGTTGACCCAGGATTCGGATCCGATCAGCCTGAGGTCAAAAAGAAGATGCTCGTGGAGTATGTGAGCGCGAACCCCACGGGGCCGCTCACCATCGCGCATGGACGTCAGGCCGCTCTCGGCGACTCGCTGGTCCGCATTCTCCGTCATGCCGGCTGGGACGCCGCTTCCGAATACTACAACAATGACATTGGCGTGCAGATCAAAACGCTGGGTCTTTCGCTTTATGAAAGATGCCGGGAATCGGCGGGTCTGCCATCCGCGTTCCCCGAGAACGGTTATAAAGGCGACTATGTGCTCAAGATGGCGGCGGATCTTTTAGCGCAAAAAGGCGGATCCGGCTGGCTGGAACCGCGCGATCCGGCGATTCACGTCTGCATGGTGCATGCCCGCGAGACCATCATGGCGACAATTCTGAAGGACCTCGAGGACTTTGATGTCCGCTTCGACAGCATCTTCAGTCAGGAAAAACTCGAAGCTTCCGGCCAGGTGCAGGCCACCCTCGCGGAACTCGAAAAGCTCGGCCAGATCTACGAGAGCGAAGGCGCGCTGTGGCTGAAGACCACCCCTTATGGTGACGACAAGGACCGTGTGATCAGGAAGAGCGACGGCAACTTCACCTATCTCATGCCTGATATCGCGTATCACCGCGACAAATTTCGCCGCGGCTATGACTCCCTGGTCGATATTTTGGGCCCGGACCACCATGGCTACATCGCCCGCATCAAAGCTTCTCAGAAGGCCCTCGGAAATGATCCCGACAAACTTCATATCAAGATCGCTCAGCTTGTGACATTGTATGAAGGTGACAAACAGCTCCGCATGTCCACCCGCGCGGGAGAATTCGTCACGCTGCGGGAGCTCATGGATGAAGTGGGAAAGGACGCGGCACGATTTTTCTTTTTGATGCGCAAGTTTGATTCGCATCTGGACTTTGACCTGGAGCTGGCTAAGAAGCAGTCGCCGGACAATCCGGTCTACTACATTCAGTACGCTCACGCCCGCGTGTCATCCATCCGAAAAAATTACGAGACCAAACTCGGGACGTTCACGCTCGAATCCGCGGACCTTTCTCTTCTGACAGAAGCCGAGGAGATGCGTGTCTTGAGAGGATTGCGCAACTTCGCCACGTCTGTCAGGAATTCGGCGCGTGACCTTGAGCCCTGCATCCTCGTCGAGTATCTTCAAGGATTGGCGGCCGCCTTCCATCAGTTTTATCAAAAGCGGCGAGTCGTCGAAGAAGGGCAAGACCCCAAGCTTTCGGCCGCCCGCATGGCCCTCTGTCTCTCCATCCAAAAAGCCCTCAAAGTGGGTCTTGCCCTGCTCGGAGTTTCTGCTCCTGAGTCCATGTAAGCCCCGCTCTCAGGGGGTTGAGTTCTAATGATTCAATCGTTGCATTTTGCTGTCGGGGAAGAGGTCGTTTTGGAGGACCGCCTGCAGGCGCTCGCGGATCTGGGGTATCAGCGCGAGCACGCGGCCAGTCAGCCGGCATTTTTTACGCATCGGGGCGGCGTGCTTGATGTTTTTCCCTGGGGGTTCTCGTTTCCCGTTCGAGTGGAATTCATGGACAACACCGTGGAATCCATCTACTCGTTTGATCCCGCCTCCGGATCGCTGCTCGAACCTCATAAGATGGTCGTCATTCTCGCCACGACGGAGCGGCAGGCCGCCCGCCGTTGGAAGAAATTTGAGTGGACCTGGGGTGAGCGGCCGATACAGCCCTTTGTCGATATTGACCCAGGGCATCTCGTCGTGCACGTGTCCCACGGCATCGGCAAATTC
>JAGOUK010000071.1 GCA_018061225.1 Candidatus Omnitrophota bacterium
ATGGCGTTAAATTTGTCCGAAATGTCACCGACATTGATGACAAGATCATTCAGCGCGCGGCGGAGCGCGGAACTGACTGGAAGACCATTGCGGAAAAGTACCACGCCGCTTATCTTCATGACACCGCCCGCCTCGGAATACGCCCCCCGACTCATGAGCCCAAGGCCACCGAAAACCTCGAAGGGATGTTTGCCATCATTCGGCGTCTTGAAGAGCAGGGGTTCGCCTATTCTTCAGCGGGAAGCGTTTACTTCAATGTGCGCAAATTTACTCCCTACGGAGCACTCAGTCATCAAAAAGTCGATGAGATGCTGGCCAATTGGCGCGGTGAGCCGGGAGAGGGTAAGGTCGAAGCAATGGACTTTGCCCTTTGGAAGCGGTCCAAAGAAGGGGAACCGTCCTGGGAGTCTCCCTGGGGTCCGGGACGCCCCGGTTGGCATATCGAGTGTTCCGCGATGAGCGCGCGGTTTTGCGGCGAAGAATTTGATATTCACGGAGGCGGCAAAGATCTGGTGTTCCCGCATCATGAGAATGAGCGCGCGCAGTCCATGGCCTGCTTCGGCGGCAATTTTGCCCGGACCTGGATCCACCACGGGCTGGTGACCATTGAGGCTCGGAAGATGTCCAAATCGCTCGGTAACTTTTTGACGCTCGATGCTTTTTTGGAAAAATACCCGGCGGACGTTTTGAAGCTTTTCTTTTTGCAAAGCCATTATTCCCAAGATGTGGATTTTACTTGGGAAAAAATGAAAGCGCTGCAGGAGGCGCTCCGGTCCATCACCGACTTCATCGAAAAGACCTCCATTGATGTTGCCGTGGACGGGGCCATGATAAATCCAGACGCGTTCATGGAGCCGCTTCGCAACGATTTTAATACACCTCAGGCGATCGCGGTGCTGTTCGCCGTTCTCCGTGACGGCAATGCGAAGCTCGCCGCGGGAGATTCGGCAGGCGCGCGGCAGGCAGGACTTGAGCTTTTGCAGAAGGGGCGATTCCTGGGACTTTTTGCCGACCTTAAGAAAAATGATTGTCCCGAAGTGCAAGAAATATTGCGCCTGCGCGCCAAGGCGCGCGCCCTCAAACAATTTGCCGTCTCAGACCGCATCCGGGACGGATTGTCGAAGTTGGGGCTGCGCGTGGAGGATTCCAAAGACGGGTCCCGGGTGCTGGGGCTCAAAGAAGGCTTTGATGCCGCGGCTCATGCCTCCGAGCTTAAGCAATTAATTGCCCAAGTTGCCGGAGATTTGCAATGAAGCGGCGCGGTTTTTTTATCGTTTTTGAAGGCGGCGAAGGCTGCGGTAAGTCTACGCAGCTGAAGCTTCTGGCAGCGTACCTTCGAAAAAGCGGCAGAGCGGTGACGGTCACGGGCGAGCCTGGGGGGACGCCCTTTGGTCTACGGCTCCGAAAAATGCTTTTGAACGGCCAAGACGCGCTGCGGCCGGAGACCGAGACTTTGCTCTATATGGCCAGCCGATCCGAGTTGGTGGACCGCGTGATCGCACCCGCTCTTAAGGCGGGGCATGTGGTCATTTGTGATCGCTGGCTGGACGCCACCCTGGCTTATCAGGGGTATGGTTCCGGCGTGGATCTTAAGTGGATCCATCAAGTCGCCTCCCGTGTCGTTCGGGGTATTGAGCCGGACCTCAGGATCTATTTGCAGCTGCCGGCCCGTGAAGGTTTGCGCCGCGCCAAGCGCCGAGGCAAACTGGACCAGATTGAATCCCGAGCCTTGTCATTTCATAAAAAAGTCGAAGCGGGATACGCGAAGTTAGCCCGCTCAGGTTCCCGCACTCGTTTGATCGCCGCCCAAGACATCGAAGGAACACATGCCGCCATCCGCCGAATCGTCGACGATCTTATTTGATTTGGTCCGGGGACATGGGCGTCAGAAGCAGCAGCTGCTCACGGTTCTCGAATCCGGACGCATTCCACACGCATTACTTTTTACGGGACCGAGCGGGGTTGGCAAGCGTCAGATAGCTCTCGCGCTGGCGCAGGGGCTTTTTTGTTCCGCCGCGTCCGGCCGTCCCTGCGGCGGGTGTTCCGGCTGCATAAAGTCCGCCGCCTCGAATCATCCCGACCTCCTGATCGTCGACGTTGATCCCGAAACCAAATCCCGTCAGATCCTGCTGCCGCAGATTCAAACGTTGAGCGAGGCTCTATCCCGGACGCCTGGCGAAAGCGGGAGGCATGCCGTGATCATCGATCATGCCGACCGTATGAGCGAGGATGCTCAAAGCGCATTTTTGAAGACATTGGAAGAGCCGATGGGACAGACATTTTTTATCCTCATCACGTCGGATCTGAGCAGGCTGATGCCGACCATTCTCTCGCGGTGCCAGACGCTTCGCTTCGGCGCGCTGGGACAAAACGACACGGAAGATATTCTGCTTAAAGAGGACGGCCTTTCGCCGCGCGAAGCCACGGACTATGCGCGTCTCTCGCAGGGCAGCGTTGAAGAAGCGATGCTGCTGCGGGACGGCGGCTACCGCGAGATCGCCGATGCCGCGTTCAGCCTGGCGCTGCTGACGCTCGAAAAGCATCCCGTCGCCTGGCCGGATCTGAGCTCTAACCGCGATGAGCTGCTGCTCACGGCGGATGCCCTCGTTCGCATTTACCGTGACGTTTTGCTGCTGGGCGCCGCCCGCGACACGAACCGACTTTTCTTCACGGATCGGATCACGGAACTTCAGCGTCTCGCCGCTTCCATCGACCCCGACCGAGCGCAGACAATCCTCGAATCCATCTGCATTGCCCGCGACCGTCTCCTCTCCTACGTCAGCCCGCGCCTGGTCTCCGCTCAACTCCTCCTCGACCTCGGCCTCAATCTCTTCTAGCGAAGGATTGTTGCGGGCCATGTCCGCCGAAGCGTTTTTTTGTGTATGATAGGCGTCTAATTTAGGATGGAAACATGACAAAAAAGTACTATTTGACGACCCCGCTCTATTACGTGAACGCCCGCCCTCATATCGGACATTCGTACACGACCGTGGCCGCTGACGCGCTCGCGCGTCTCAAGCGCATGCTCGGTTACGAAGTCCTGTTCTTGACCGGCACGGATGAACATGGGCAAAAAATCGAACGGGCGAGTAAGGAGGCGGGGAAGACGCCGCTGGAATTCGCGGACGCGTTGTCGGACGAGTTCAAAAAGCTATGGGAAGTGCTCGGTATTTCTTATGACGATTTTATCCGCACCACCGAGAAGCGTCATACGGACGCGGTCAAACATGTCTGGGTCCAGATGGAAAAGTCCGGCCAGATCGCGCGCCAAAAATACGAGGGATGGTACTGCACGCCGTGCGAGGCATTTTGGCCCGCCCGCGAACTGGGGCACGACGAATCCGCCTCCAGGAATTGCCCTCAATGCAACAGGGGTCTGGAGGAGATCACCGAGGATAATTTTTTCTTCACCATCTCCAAGCATCAGGAGTGGCTGATTCAATACATCGAATCGCATCCCGGCTTTATTCTCCCGGAATCTCGGCGGAACGAGACCCTGTCCTTCCTCAAGAACAATGTCCTCAATGACCTCTGTATCTCGCGTCCGAAGGCCCGTCTCAACTGGGGTATCGAAGTGCCTATTTCGAGCGAGCATGTCACCTATGTGTGGTTCGACGCGCTGATCAATTATGTCTCGGCCCTGGGGTATCCCGATCTCGGCGGCCGGATGAAGACATTTTGGCCGGCTGACGTTCATCTGATCGGAAAAGACATTCTTCGGCCGCACACCGTCTATTGGCCGATCATGCTTCACGCGCTGGGGTTGGAGCCGCCAAAAATGGTCTTCGCGCATGGCTGGTGGATGGTGGATCAGGCCAAGATGTCCAAATCACTTGGAAACGTGGTGAACCCCGTGGACGTGGTTCAGGAATACGGAATTGACGCGTACCGCTACTTCCTGCTTCGGGAAGTGCCGTTTGGCGGCGACGGAACTTACAGCGATGCCGCGATCACGTCGCGCTACAACGTGGACTTGGCCAATGACCTGGGCAATCTCACGCACCGCACGCTCTCGATGATGGAAAAGTATTTTGCAGGCACGATTGAGCCTGACGGGGCCGCATCAGCCGCGCATGACCTGCGGACCGGCGCCGAGCAGCTTTGCGTGAAGCTGGAAGGCGCTTGCGACCGGATGCAGTTTCATGAAGGACTGACGGAGATCTGGAATGTGATCTCTCTCGCCAACCGCTACATCGACGACTCGGCACCCTGGGGTCTGAAGAAGCAGGGGAAAGACGCCGAGCTTAAAGTGGTGATGTCGTCTCTCTGTGAGGTGCTGCGCATCGTCGCCCAGGCCGTCTATCCCTTCATGCCGGGCTCCGCTGCCAAGATCTGGCATCAGCTTGGTCTTGAGGATAAGGACTTGGTTTCCGAGACCTTCTCAACAGTCAAATGGAATTACTACAAGCAGCCCACTCCGGTCCGCAAAGGCGATCCCGTCTTCCCGCGCCGCGAAACCGAAGAATCCAAAGCCAAGGCCGCCAACGTCAAGAAATGAACGACCAGCGGAGCAAAGTGCGCACTGAGGCGTTTCGGCGAGGCGCGCAACCACGGTGTTCCGCCGTTATCGGCGGAACTTGCGCGCCGAGACGGGAGCAGGCGCGCTCGGTGGCGCGCGCCTGCGGCTCTGCGCCGAAGGGCGTGCTTTGCTCCGCGGGGACGATATGAGGGATAAGCGTTGCTACCTTGATTACAATGCCACGACGCCTATTTGTGAGGAAGCGCTCGAGGCTTTCGCGCAAGCGTCACGCATCCACGGCAATCCGTCGAGTGTGCATTTGGATGGCCAATCGGCTCGCCATTGTCTGGATGCGGCACGGCAGGAGTTGGCATCTGTTTTTGGGGTGCAGCCTCAAGAAATAATTTTTACTTCTGGCGCGACTGAGGCCAATAATCTTGCCATTAAGGGGATTGCCCGCCACGCCAAAGCCAATCATAAAAAAAACCATTTGCTGATCAGCGCCATTGAGCACCCCTCCGTTCTGGATGCCGCAACGGCTTTAAAGGCTGAAGGTTTTGAAGTCGAGGAGTTCCCGGTGCTGGCAAACGGACGCGCTGATGCGACCGCGCTGGAGAGCCGCCTGCGCCCGGAGACGGCTTTGGTCGCCTTGATGCGCGTGAATAACGAGACCGGTATCGTTCAGCCGACTGCTGAAGCCGCGGGAATATGTTCTAAGGCCGGGGTTCCCCTTCATGTTGATTGGGTGCAGGGCCTGGGTAAGCTTCCGGTTGATCTGGCTGGCGCCGCGTCCGCGTCTTTTAGCGCGCATAAGGCTTATGGTCCTAAAGGTGTAGGCGCGCTGGTAACTGCCCGGTCCACGCGGCTCTTGGCCCAGGCGCACGGCGGGCCTCAGGAGAATAATCTGCGCGCCGGAACCGAGAGTCCGGCCTTGGCCTCCGCCTTTGCGGCATCGGTCCGAACCGCGGAGCGGCTGCGGGCTGAGGGCGCCGGCCGCATGATGGAATTAAGGCAAGTATTTTTGAAGACGCTGGAGTCTTGCGTACGCGGATGGGGAATCAACGGCGACCCAGAACAGGCGCTTCCGCAGACGGTGAGTCTGCGCGTGGACGGGGTTGATGGAAGTGTTTTGGTCCGTGCGCTGGACTTGGCGGGAGTGTCGGTGTCGAGCGGATCGGCTTGCGCCGCAGGCTCCATCGAACCTTCTTATGTGCTTGAGGCGATGGGACTTGATCCTGCCGCAGTCCGATCCTCAGTCCGCGTGTCTTTCGGTCATTTCACACAAAGCGATGAGCTGATCGCCTGCGCTCAAATCCTGGGCCGGGAAGCCGCTCGGCTCAAAACAGCATCAGGAAGCCGCTCATGACCCCCTACATTGACACTCACTGCCACCCATTTTTTGAGTCTTACGAACAGGATCGCGACGCGGTGCTCGATCGTGCCGTTGCCGACGGCGCCGAAGCAATGATAGTTGTCGGGATTGATGAAGCGACGAACGCCCAGGTTTTGGAGATGGCGGCCAATCGAAAGGAATGTTACGCGGCGCTGGGTTATCATCCGCATTCCGCGCATTTGGCCGGCAGCGAATTTATCTCCGCCATCCGGGCCTCGGCTGAGGGCAATTCCAAAGTCGTTGCCATCGGCGAAGTCGGTTTGGATTATTTTAAAAGCGAAGCCCCCCGGGATGTGCAGGCAAGGGTGTTCGATGCCGCGATCGATCTGGCGGCTTCGCTCGAGCTGCCGGTCGTGGTTCACTCCCGGGACGCGTTTGAGGACACGATGCGCAGTTTGGAATCCGGCAAGGCGCGACATCCGGGGCTCAAGGCACTTTTTCATTGCTACACCTACGGACCGGAGGAGCTCGAGCGCGTTCTGGCCGCCGGCTTTAACGTGTCCTTCAGCGGGATCGTCACGTTTAAGAATGCGGCAGCACTGCAGGAAGCCGCCCGCCGCGTTCCGGCTGACCGGTATGTGATCGAAACTGACGCGCCCTACCTGGCGCCGGTGCCGCATCGGGGTCAGCGCAATGAGCCCTCGTGGGTGCGGCTGGTGGCGGCCAAGATCGCCGAATTGCGAAGCGAGGCACCGGAGCTTGTTCTGGAGACGACTGCGCGCAACGCGCGAAAAATATTCGGACTTCCCGCGGCCCCCGCATGCTAAAAGCCCTGACCGCGTACATCCGCCGGGAGCCGTGGACATTTGCAATGGCGGCATGCCTT
>JAGOUK010000072.1 GCA_018061225.1 Candidatus Omnitrophota bacterium
GTTCACGGCCGTGGGGCAACGGGACGCCGCCGCCGTCTTGCAACGGATTGATGCGGCTGTGCAGCGGGGTGTGGATGCCTCTTATTATTTGGAAAAGTGCCTAGAGCACATGCGGCAGCTGATGATCGTGAAGACCGCGCCGGAGTCGCTTGGACTTTTGGAGGTGCCGGAGCCGGTCCGTGTTCGGTTGACGGAAGAGGCTCAGTTTTTTTCGAAGCAGGATATTTTTTATCTTTTTGGGGTTTTGGCAGCGGGAGTGCAGCAGGCTAAGCGCCTTAATATCAAACGGGTGGCGCTTGAGATGACGCTTTTGAAGTGCACGCTCCGTGAGCCGATGGTGCTGATGGATGAGGTGATTCAGACTCCGGCATCTTCGGCTTCCACGGGGGCTGCCGGTTCGTCTGTTTCTGCCGCTCAGCGGGCGGGTGATTCGACTTCTTCCTCCACCGGCAGCGCGGCAGCCGCCCGGACTCAAGGTCCGACGGCACCTTCGGCCAGTCCATCAGGCTCTTTCGGTCCGTCGGCTTCCGCTTCCGCTC
Source organism: Candidatus Omnitrophota bacterium (assembly GCA_018061225.1). GTDB lineage: Bacteria > Omnitrophota > Gorgyraeia > 2-02-FULL-51-18 > JAGOUK01 > JAGOUK01. Next base: position 540 of record JAGOUK010000072.1, read on the forward strand.
CTGCGGCCGGCCCCGCGCAGGCGGGGATCTCTCCATCCGAGGACGCCGGTTCTGACACGGCTTTGGCTCTTGAAGAGCTGTGGGCCAGCGTGGTCCGTCGTGTGCAGACAGAAAAAATGTCCGCCGCCACTTACCTAAAGGAAGCCAATCCCATCGATCACAGCAAGGACATCGTCTTGGTCGGGTTTCCTGAAGAGTGTTCCTTTCATATGGAAGCCATGTCCGCGGACGTCAATATCAAGCTGCTCGAAAAACACCTTTCGGATCTCCTCAAGAAGGACACTCGCGTAAAATTTGTGATTCACGGCGGGTCCGACGCGGCGGGGATGTCCTCCAAAGAGATCGCTGACAAGAACCCGGTTCTCAAGAATGCCATGGGAATCTTCGGGGGCAGGATTATTCAGTGAGCCGACTGGGTGCCGGGTATCCGGAGCCGATGCAGCATCTGATCGAGCAGTTCTCGCAGATGCCGGGCGTGGGCATTCGCACGGCTGAACGCTTCGCCTTCTACATCCTCGGCGCACGCAAGGAAGATACTGACCGGCTCAGCGACGCCATCCGCAAGACCAAAGAATCCATCCGTTACTGCCGCCAATGCTTTAACCTGAGTGAAAAAGAGCTCTGCGCTGTCTGCGCTGACCCCAATCGGGATCCGAACATGCTCTGCGTGATCGAAGAGCCGAAGGATATCATCGCGCTCGAAAAGGCAGGAGTGTATCAGGGGCAGTACCACGTGCTCTTGGGCGCCTTATCGCCGCTCGATGGGATCGGTCCCAACGACCTCAAGATCCCCGAACTTCTTTCGCGTCTGGGGACAGGGCATTACACCGAAGTGCTCCTGGCCACGACGTCTGACACCGAAGGTGAGGCGACCGCGATCTATCTCACGAAGGCGCTTAAGCCCTATAAGGTGAAAGTGACGCGTTTGGCCCAAGGGGTTCCTGTGGGAATCGAGCTGGAATTCACGGATCGGGCCACGCTGATGCGGGCCATTGAGACGCGCCAGGAGATCAAGGCTTGAAATCAGCCGTTTCCTATGATATTCCCTAATAAGAGTAGTATTTATTGACCACATTTGTTAAGATTTGGCTAATTAGAACCTCTTTGGGAGATTAAATACTATGTCGATTTTTGGATGCATTGGTAAGGGTTTTGCGACGGCTAAGGCAAGCGGGAGCTTGATTCTGGCCCTTTTTGGATTTAGCTTTGTCTGGGCCTTGATTAACCTGCCTTTTACCTCGCCTGACAGCGCGACTCAGCCGAGTCCCGTGATATTTGTGCTGGGCGTTCTTTTTCTCCTGATCAATATTTTTATCCAAGGCGGTTCCATCGGTTACGTGGAACAAGTCACCAAGCAGGGCGCATCCAGCCTTGGTGTTTTTGCGGAATCAGGCAAAAAGAATTATCTGAGAATGTTGGTCCTGGGCTTGGTGCTTGGACTTATCATGATCGTTCTGGCGGTCTTGGCAATGATGGGTTTTTTGGTCGGCGGACCGCAGGCCGAGCCTAATCCGCTGGCCATCGTGGTGGCTGTGGTCGTGGCCATTGTGGGCGCGCTGCTTCTGCTCTTTCTCTTCCTGGCGCCTTACGCGGTTGTCGTTGACCAGAAGGGAGCCTTTAGCGCCCTGAAGACCAGCGTTGCTTTTGTCAGGCAAAATTTTTTAAAGGTTCTGCTCGTGGGGCTGGTCCTGGTGGTGATCGGGTTCGCGGTAGGATTTGTTCTGGGGCTTATTACCGGCCTGTTAGCCGGGGTTGTTCCGGGGAGAGTGGGTCAGGCCATCGCCGCGTTTCTCACGAGCGGGGTCAATTCGGCGCTGGGAGTCGTGACGACAGGGGCTTTTATGGCCCTGTACCTATCAGGCCCATCAACGAATACCCCTGAAGCGATTCCCGCAGCCAATTAAAGCGCTTTTGTTGCCAAAAGGACGCGTCTAACGGCGCGTCCTTTTTCCTTTGAATCCAAGCCCGCTTCGGCTATACTTTTTGCCTATTTCAGGTTTTGTCCGCGGTTCCGATCTAAAAATTAGTTTATTCCCCGGTAGCTCAGTTGGTAGAGCAGGCGACTGTTAATCGCCTTGTCGTAGGTTCAAGTCCTACCCGGGGAGCCATTCAAAAACCCCCCACATTTTACTAATGTGGGGGGTTTTTCTGCTTTAGACCGTATTTTCTCGCCGGGTATTTCGCCCCGATACGACATCAAGTCCTTATCCTGATTCCGCTGTTGTTCTTATGGGTCTAGGATGGGGGAGTACGATGTTGTTCGAAAATCCGAAAAGGAGTGGCTTATGACAGACCAGAGCAAGCCGTTGTCTCCGGGCGGGGTGTCTCTCAAATCCCTGATCATTGCGGCGATCGTTATCTTCGTCCTATGGATTTTGGGTAAAGGCGCATTCGCCCTCTTGTCCGTCGTCAAATAATGCTTAAAAATGGCGCAGTTTCATGAATAATTACGTATTTTCTGGCATCTTTATCGCTGCCGCTTTTATAGTCGGCTGGATGCTTTATTTTATTGCCGCTTTTGCCATCGACCGGCAGGGCGTTTTGCACCTTAAAGGGGTCGGCGTTAACCTGCAGGTGATCAAGGGTCCGCTGCACGCCTTGATCCCCGTTTTGAGCGTCTCGGTGATCGTTCCTTTTTTGCGATTGCCGGAGAGGGCTGGCGTCTATGCCAACCATATTATTCACATCTTGCTCATCGCTCTGTTCGGCTGGCTGGCCACCAAGATCGTTTGTGTCATCCGAGACGCGTTGTTGAGCCATTACAATATGGGCGCGCGGGACAATGTGCATGCGCGCGGCATGCACACCCAGTTGCTGCTCATCGCAAATATCATTAACGTGGTCATGGTCCTGCTGATCGTGTCATTTGCTTTGATGAGCTTTGAATCGGTGAGGCGCATTGGCGTCAGCGTGTTGGCCTCGGCGGGGGTCGTCGGCATCGTGATCGGCTTCGCCGCTCAAAAAACGTTGGGCAACATCATCGCCGGTTTTCAAATTGCCATTGCCCAGCCCATCCGATTGGACGATGTGGTCATTATCGAAAAAGAGTGGGGCCGGATCGAAGAAATCACACTCACCTTTGTCGTGGTGCGCATTTGGGACTTGAGACGCTTAGTGCTCCCGATATCCTATTTTTTGGAAAAGCCGTTCCAGAATTGGACGAGGACGTCGGCAGATATCATGGGCACCGTATATATCTATGCGGACTACACCGTCCCGGTCCGAGAAGTGCGAAGTGAATTGACTCGTATTTTGAAAGAGAGTCCCCAATGGGATAAGAAGATCGATGTGCTGCAGGTGACCAACGCGACCGACAGGACCGTCGAACTCCGAGCGCTGATGAGCGCGGCGGATGCGTCGGCCGCCTGGAGTCTGCGTTGTGATGTCAGAGAGAAACTTCTAGATTTTATGCAACAGCGCTTCCCGCAATGTTTGCCCCGCCTGCGTGTTGAAATGAACGAGGGCTTCGTGAACGGTCAACGGGGCGCTCTCCCCGGTTGATCTAAACAGGGAAGGGTTGAGCGGACGGCGGGCGAGCATGCTTGTATCCCGGGTCACGTTCGGCCTATTCGGTTGAATTGACATTTGACCGAACGGTCAAGTATCATACCCGCCATGAAATGCTGCGCCACACGGGAAAGACTTTTGGAAGTCGCGATGGACCTTATCTGGACGGAAAGCTACGGCTCCGTCGGAGTGGATGAGATCTGCCGCAAGTCGAAGATACAGAAGGGTAGCTTCTATCATTTTTTCCCCTCCAAAGCCGAGCTCGCCGCGGCGGCTCTGACCGAAGCCTGGAACAAGCATCAGCCCAATTTGGAGAGACTCTTTGACGCTGAGATCGAACCTGTCCGGCGGCTCATGGAGTATGTGGATTTTGCCGCTCAGAGGCAAAAGGAACTCAAGAAGAAGTTTGGATTTTATCCCGGATGTCCTTACACGGCGATCGGGATCGAGCAGGGGGGCAGGCAGGACCTGCTGCGCCGCACGGCTCAAAAACACCTGGCGCTCATGCGCAAATATTTTGAGCGCGCCGTCCGCGATGCCGCCCGCAACGGAACGGCCCGCGTTGATGACCCCGTCAAAAAAACCAACGAAATATATTCTCTTTATATCGGCGCGTTCACCTGTCTGCGAATCAACGGGGACATCGGCGTGATGTCATCCGTGAAGGACGGGATTGCCGCGTTATTAGGAGTCCGATCACACCGAGTGACCAGTGCCAAAGGAAAGAAAGCCGAATGAACATGACATCCCGCTCCATTTTTAAGATCACAGCGCTCGCGGCGCTGCTCTCCGTGTCGGCCGTGGGGTGCGGCCATAAGAGCGAAGTGCCCGCGGCCATGCCCAAAATGCCCGTGCCCGCGGCGCATCCCTTGGTCAAGCGGATCCATGACTGGGACGAATACACGGGGCGCTTCCGGGCCAAGGAGCGCGTCGAAGTCCGCTCGCGTGTCAGCGGGTACGTTCAAAGCGTGAACTTTGTTGACGGACAGATGGTGGAAAAAGGGGATATTCTTTTTGTGATCGATAAGCGGCCGTTCGAGATCGCGCTCAAAGGCGCCCGCGCGGAGCTTGCCCAGGCCAAGGCCGAATATGACCAGGCGGTCAGTGACTTCAACCGGTCGCAGCCGCTGCGGGAATCGCACGCGGTGTCCGAAGAAGAATTCGAACAGCGCCGGCAAAAAATGGTGTCCCTGGGCGCCCGCATGCAGGTGGTGGCTTCGCGCGTGGACGAGGCGGTTCTCAATCTCGAATACACCGAGGTGACGGCCCCGATCGCGGGGAGGGTCAGCCGCAACTACGTGGACGCCGGCAACTTGGTCGGCGGGGGATCGGCGGACGCGACGCTTCTGACGACGATCGTGTCGTTCGATCCGATCTATTTTTATTTTGAAGCGAGCGAAACGGAGCTTCTTAAATACATCCGCATGAACAAGGACGGATCGCGAGAGGATTCGAGGACGAAGGCGAACCCGATCTTTGTGCAGCTGCTGGACGAAACGGACTTTGTGCATGAAGGGGCCATGGACTTTGTCGACAATGAAGTCGCTAAAGATACCGGTACGATACAAGGGCGCGCCATTTTTAATAACACCGGACACATCATAGAACCCGGAATGTTCGGCCGCGCGCGGCTTTTGGGCAGCGGGGAGTATGAGGCGATCATGGTGCCCGACGAGATTATCGGTTCTGATCAATCACGGAAGTTCGTGTTCGTGGTTAATTCGGACGGGGTCGTGTCATCGCGCACCGTGCAATTGGGGCCTCTCTATATGAAGAAATTCCGCGTGATCCGCGAGGGATTGTACCCCCAGAGCGTTGTGGTGACGGGGAATATTCAAAAAGTCAGAGATGGAAGCGGAGTGATCCCGCAAATGGTTGAGCTCACGGATCAAGAAACGAATCCGGACGCGGATCAAAACGCCGATAAGCAGGCTCCCAGTGTCGATTAGCCGATTCTTTATTGACCGCCCAATCTTCGCGACGGTTCTGTCCATTCTGGTCATATTGATCGGGTCCATGGCGTTCTTCGCCCTGCCGATCGCGCAGTATCCGGAGGTGGCGCCGCCGACCATTCAGGTGTCTGCAGCTTATCCAGGAGCGAGTTCCGTCACTGTGGCCAATACCGTTGCCGTGCCGCTGGAACAAGAGATCAACGGCATTGAGAACATGCTTTATATGCTTTCGCAGTCCACGGCGGACGGCCGCGTCTCCATCACCATCACCTTTGCTTTGGGAACCAATCTGGACGACGCTCAGGTGCTCGTGCAGAACCGCGTGGCGATCGCCGAACCGCGTTTGCCGGAAGAAGTGCGCCGGCTGGGGGTCACCACCCGTAAGAATTCGCCCGACTTGCTCATGGTCGTCAACATGTCCTCGCCCGACAACTCTCTGGATCAGAACTACATCGCTAATTACGCGGCGCTTCAGATAAAAAATGAACTCGCCCGCATCGACGGGGTCGGCGACCTTCGTCTGTTTGGCGCGAGCGAGTATTCCATGCGCGTCTGGCTGGATCCGGACCGGATCGCCGGACTCGAAATGACCGCGGCGGATGTGCTTCAGGCCATGCGCGGACAGAACGTTCAGATCGCCAGCGGTACGCTCAAC
>JAGOUK010000073.1 GCA_018061225.1 Candidatus Omnitrophota bacterium
GGACTCACGGCGACTTTGGCCACGAGCGGAGGCATCGCGTAGCGATGCATGGCCTCGCGGGCCGCAGGCACGATGATATGACCCATGGCCTCGACAACACCGCCGCCGAGCACGATCATTTCGGGCGACAGGAGATTCACGAGATTGGCCATCGCGATACCCAAAATACGGGACTTAAAGATCACGAGCTCCTCGAGCGCGCGGTCACCTTCCTTAACGGCATCGGACAGAACACCGCTTTTCATCCGGCGGATCTCGGACCCGACCGCCTTGGCGAGCTGCGGGGCCTTCTGCCTCGCGGCGAGCAGGGCCGCGTCGCCCGCGAGCGACATGCGGCTGGTGAGGTTCTCGACCGTGCCCCAAAATGGCCTGGGCTTCCAAAGCGCGTCGAGGGTCAAAAACATATGCCCGATCTCCCCCGCGGCTCCGGTTGCGCCGTAATAGAGCTGATTGTTCAGGATCAATCCGCCGCCCACTCCGGTTCCAAGGAAGATCCCTACCACGTGCTGATATCCGCGCGCCGCGCCAAACTGATGTTCGCCGTAAAGACCGGCATTGACGTCGTTATCCACATGAACCGGCACACCGGACCAGGATTCGAGCCTGTCCTGCAAAGGAAAATCATTGAGGCATGGGATGTTGGGAGAAAGCCGGACAATTCCGCGGGGCGCCTTGATCATGCCCGCGCAGCCGATACCAATCACCGCGATGTCTTTGAGCTTCAGCTTAGCTTCTGAGAGAAGCTCATCGATGCCGTCCTCAACTGAGTTTAAAAAATGCTTGGGCCCCTTATCCGTCGTCGGCCGTGACTTCACGACTTTGCGGATATTGAATTCGCGGTCCATCAGGACATTCATGATCTTGGTGCCGCCGGCATCCACGCCGATCATGTATTTTTTCTTATTTTTCATAGTCTTTGCGGTCCTCTTTGGACGGGTGGTTTTAGGGGATTATTGTACCGCAGGCGAGTTTGCCGCCGCGTCATTTATGCGTAAAAAAAATCCGCCCTCCGTGAGAAGGGCGGATGAGGTCTTTTTGGGCCGGCACTCGCGCCGGCTGAAGAGGTCTTAAGGACTAGCTGATTCTCAGTTCCTTCTTAACCTGCTTCTCGGCTTCGATCCAGTCCTGATTGGCACAACCGCTCTGGCAGGCACCGCGGTTGATGTAATTGAAGTACGCGCGGTCGCGAATGCGCTGCTCGAGCTCCTGATGGCTGACCACGAGCTTGGGCTGGCTGCTGGCCGGAGCCTTGGCAGCGGGGGCCTTAGAGGCGGCAGCGGGCGCAGTCTTGGACGCGGCTGATTTGGAGGCGACTGAACTAATAGTTTTCTTGGATTTGATGGCCATAAAAATACTCCCAACTTCTGGATTTTTTGATAATTGAACGGCCGCTAGGATACGACTTTTAGCTTCGCGAGTCAAATCTCAAGCTTGTGGGTCCAAAAGCGTCAACCGGTGGTGATTTGGGAGGTGAATAGGTGGTATTTCCAGGCCTCGAGACGCACATAAAGCCCCTCCGACCTGAGCACAGCCGTGTCGCGCGGATAATGCTCGCCAGTACCGGCATCCGTGAGCATTATCGATCCGCCGTGAAGACAAGATTCGGGTAATTGGATTCGGGCCTCCGCGGCAGCCGGGCCGTAATTGATCACCGCCAACTTAAAGTCTTGGCCGCGGACCCAAATCCAGGCCAATAGATTCTCGTGTCCCTTCAACCCCGGCGACGCCTCATGCGAAATCAGGAGATGCCACGCGCCGCCTTCGATCACCGGCCCGGACGCAAAGGCCAAGACCCGGTCCAACGCCTGTCTGGCTGCGGTGCGGTCTGCCGGAGCCGCCAAGGAAGCCGGGTCGGCGAATCTCCTGAGCTGCACCGGAACGCGGTCGAGCAGCCCCTCGCTCTGATCCTGGTGCACCAGACGAATGCCCGGCAATGTCAGCACGGCCGCCTGAGCCGCCAATCCCCTCGCGGCGCCGCCGAAGGCGGTCGTTAGCCGGGGCTCGTCATGATTTTCGACAAATCTTAATTGGACTTCCTGATCCAGGGAAGAATCGTGCAGATGCTGCAGGATGAGTTCGGCCTTGCCCTGCACCAGACGGTCATAGAGCGTTTTGTCGTAGATCGTGTCGAAGCCCAACGACAGCAGCTTCTGCCCCAGATTCCAATACACTTCGGCGATGGCGGTGAAGCCCGGATACTTGGCCTTCACCGGACACAGAACGTCGGTCCAGAATTCTGTCGGCGGGGGTGTGGGAGCGCAATCGCCCCATGTTTTTTTGAAGACATCGTTCAGGGCGAGCATGGCCATGTCGCAGCGCACGCCGTCGGCCACTTCAGCAATGCGCTCGAGAATAGCCCGCATCGCCTTTCGCGCTTCCGGGGCAAAAGCATTGATCTGCGCCGTATCGGTCCAGGGATAGAAGTAAGGGTCGCGGCCATGCGCCAGATAAGCCCCGCCAGCCGGTTTAAAAAACCGCTCGGGGTGCGCGCGGCGGGCTGTTGGTGTTGGGTGAATAAGATGGCCCGGGTGCTTGAGCGTCCACGCGTGATCCATCGCGACATGGTTCGGAACAAAGTCGAGAATGAGCCTGAGACCCACCGCGTTGAGCTTGGCGCGGACGCGGGCCAGATCGGACGGAGCGCCCAGATACGGGTCGAGCCGGTAATCGTGTATCGCATAGGCCGAACCCGCGGCGTCCTCGTCCTTCCAATCAGGCAGAACGCGGGTGAAGTCCGCCTTGAGCTCCGCGAATTTAAAGGAATGTTCCCGCGCTTTGGGACTGCGCTTCCACACGCCCATCAGCCACACCGCGTCGAACCCACGGGCGCGGATCGCCATCCACTCCGCGTCGGGCACTTTGGCCAGCGTCAACCGCGGGCCATATTTGCGCTTCATCTGCGAGAGCCAGGTGAACGCGTTTAACTCTAACAGCAGCGCGTTACGCTTCATAAATGGGGACAGCGCCTATTTACTTAAGAAAAACCATTGTTTCGATGTGCTGGGTACGGGGGAACATGTCGAAGGACATGACGGATTCCACGCTCCGCTTGCCGGGCGCGGTCAGAAGCTTAAGATCACGGGCCAGCGTCGCGGGGTCGCAGGAAATATAGACGATTCCCTTGATACCCCTGGCGTCGGCGACTTTTTGACAAAGGTCGCGCGGCATTCCGCTGCGGGGCGGGTCGATCACGAGCGAATCGATCGCCGGCTGTGCGTCATCAAGGACGCGGCTAAACGCGCGCTCAACGCGGGCGGCATGCACGCGAAAACGGCGGCCCGGACGGTCGGCGATATTGATGCGAAGCGCCTGCACACTGGCTTCGTTTTCTTCAACAAAAGTCACCGACGCCTTGGGCGGCGACGAGAGCAAACCAAAGAGGCCGACGCCGCTGTACAGGTCGGCGACATGATCCGCCTTGATGCCTCTGAGCCATTTTCCGGCTTGGCGCGCCATCATCTCGGCCACCGGGATATTATTCTGAAAAAATCCCTGGGTCGCGGCGGTGATCTCTTCACCGCCAATCGGAATCTTGTAATAAGCCTCGGTGCGGCTGGTGACACAGGTGTCATCGGCGGCGATGCGGTAGGTGCGGCGATCCTCGTCCCTCACGAGGTTTTCGTCCCACTGAAACACACGTTCAAGCCTCGGCTCCGTGAGAAGGCAGCGGTCAATGATGATCGGTGTCGTCTTATCCCGGCCGATGAATCCCATTCGCTGAGGCACACCGCCGGGCTTGGTCCGGTGCAGCGTGACGCTCGACCGGTAGCCGTAGTCATTGGGCGACGCGGTGATGGCCTGGATCTTGTCGTTCTCAACTCCGCCGTGACGGGTCAAGAGCTCGCGGACTTGGGCGTCTTTCCAACGTAGCTCCTCTTTGTAGGACAGGTGCTGATACTGGCATCCGCCGCAGAGGTGGACGTATTGGCAGGGCGGCTCGACGCGCTCAGGCGATGCCTGCAGCACTTCCACGAGCTCTGCTTCGAGAAAATTTTTGCAGTCTTTGAGAACGCGGGCTTTGACTTTTTCTCCCGCGGCGACGCCGGGCACAAAAATGACGCGGCCTTCATGGCGCGCGAGGCCGGCGCCTCCGTAAACGATTTTTTCTATAGTGAGCTCGAGGGTTTCCATTAACTTTCCTTTGTCGCGCGGCGGCGGGCGAGGCGAACGTAGATCGGTTTGTGGTCGGAACCCATGTTGGGCAAAATCTCGTGACTCAGAGTCTCTAAGTGGTCCGTGTGCAGCAAATGGTCGATCGGTATGCGCAAAAAAGCCGGAAGCGGTGATGGCCAGGTAGTGGCGAGCCCCTTCCCCCGACCACTGTCTTTAAAAGTTTTAAAATATTCCCTAAAATTTCTGCCCCATGTCGATGTGTTGAGATCGCCCGTGATCACCGTGGGCAATCCGTCCTCATGGACTCGCCGCGCAACTTCTCGAAGCTCCCCTCGATGCCAAAAAGCCGCGGCCGGATAAAGCGGCGGCTCCGGATGCATGGCCCAAAGAACAAACTCCCCCGCCGGGTGTCTGATCAAGCAACGGATGCTGTTAGCGTTGGCCTTTTCATGAAAACGCTCCACCGTCGCGATCATCGGATGCTTGGAATAGACCGCGAGTCCAAAACCATCGTCTTGGGGGTGCGCTTTGTGATGCTGATAGTGCGCCAGTGGTTCACGCATCGCGTCAAACCACTTAAAATCTGTTTCCAGAAGCACAACCACGTCCGGATCCTTCGCATGAACCGTTTGAGCCAGCGGGCGATGCCCCTTATTGATAAACCAAACATTGCAGGTCAAAACGGATAAGGTTAATGCGGGTTCGTTCTGGTTACCGTCGGTCTGATCCGACTCAACCCTTGCCCGGTCCCACACGGAGCGCGCGCAGAACCCCGCGCCCGCCAATGCTGCAGCCGCCTCCACCGGACGCCCCGCCCAGATCAAGCCTGCGCCCATTCCCAACAATCCAATCCCCATCTGAATCCTGAAGTGATTGAAGAGGTCTAAAAACCAAAACCCCTTCCCCGCCTCCGCGATCCAAGGCATCAAAACCGCTATCCAAACAATAATGTTCATTGTACCCGCTTACTTGAGGCCGAACCGCCCGGCCAGGCAGCTCAAGCCTTAACGTGCCAGATGTCGTGCGCGTACTCGCGTATCGTCCGGTCGCTTGAAAACTTGCCGGAGCGCGCCGTGTTGAGCACGGACTTGGTCAGCCATAAGTCGCGCTTCTGATACTCGCCGGAGACGCGGTCCTGCATTTTGCAGTACGCGTCAAAGTCGGCGCAGACCAGGTAGGGGTCAGACCCGGTCAGAGAGTCGAGAATCGGTCTGAACAGATCCGGCTCGCGGGGCGAGAGCAGGTTCTGCCGGATGAGCTCGAGGATCTCGGAGAGCATGGGCGACTTCTGGATACAGTCCTGAGGCCGATACCCCTCCCCTTTAAGCCGTCGAACCTCGTCGACTTTGAGTCCAAAGATATAGATATTATCCATCCCGACCTCTTCGGCCATTTCCACATTGGCGCCGTCGAGCGTGCCGATGGTGAGGGCGCCGTTCAACATGAACTTCATGTTGCCGGTGCCGGACGCCTCGGTGCCCGCGGTCGAGATCTGTTCAGAGAGATCGCTGGCGGGAAATATTTTTTCTGCCACCGATACGCAGTAATTCTCGACAAAGACGAGCCGGATGCGGCCTTTCATCGCCGCGTCGTTGTTGATCAGCTCGCCCACGCTGTTGATGAACTTGATGATGAGCTTGGCCATCGCGTATCCGGGCGCCGCCTTGCCGCCGAAGATGAATGTTCTCGGCTGAATCTCGGCGGACGGATTCTGACGGACCTTCAAAAACTGCGACAGCGCGTAAAACGCGAACAACAACTGACGCTTGTACTCATGGATGCGCTTCACCTGCACGTCAAAGATCGAGTTTGGATCAATGGTGAGGTTCTGCGTCCGCTTGATGTACTCGGCCAGATGCTTCTTGTTCTCATGTTTGACCTCGTGCCATTTGTGACGGAAGGCGGAGTCCTTCGCGAGGGGCTCGAGCTTCTTGAGCTGCGTCAGGTCCGTGATCCAGCCGTCGCCGATCGCGTGCTGAATCATATGGGCTAAACGCGGATTGGACTTGAGCAGCCAGCGGCGCTGCGTGATGCCGTTGGTCTTGTTGTTGAACTTTTCGGGCGTCATCTCGTAGAAGCCCTTGAACAGCTGCTCCTTGATGAGTTCGGAGTGCAGCGCGGAGACGCCGTTGACCGAATGGCTGCCGATGACGGCGATATTGGCCATGCGCACGCGGCGGCCGCTGCTCTCGTCGATAATCGAGAGATTTCGGAGGCGGTCGGTGTCGCCCGGGAAGCGCGTGGCGACTTCTTCGAGGAAACGCGCGTTGATCTCATAGATGATGCTGAGATGCCGGGGCAATACTTTTTCGAACAGCTTCAGGTCCCAGCATTCGAGCGCCTCGGGCAGCAGCGTGTGGTTGGTGTACGCGAAGACCTTGCGCGTGAGCGCCCAGGCAGCGTTCCACTCCATACGCTCGTCGTCAATCAAGATCCGCATGAGCTCGACGATGGCGAGAGTCGGATGCGTGTCGTTGAGCTGAATAGCGGCTTTTTCGTGCAGCTTGCTCAAGTCCTGGTTCTC